>JACQHN010000046.1 GCA_016199015.1 Nitrospira defluvii | reverse complement strand
GCAGGATGCGCAGCAACGGACCTTGTTGGAGATCGAACGGACGTCGGGCCTCGGCGGTCGCCATGTCCAGCGCACGCGGCTCGCGTATTCCCAGCGGCAACTTCCGTGCGTCTTCTTCGGTCCACTGCGGCTCCAACGACGCATGGATGATCTGGCGTGCTTGTCCATCGCTCTGCGTGAAGGTCGTCCGAAGCGCTTCATGACGTCGAACGAGTTCATCGACGCTCCAGCGCAGGGCCGCCTTATCGAGCGGGCCATGCAACCGCACGCTGGCCGGGATGTTGTACGCAGCTGCGCCGGGAGACAATTGATACAGGAACCACATCCGTTCTTGGGCAAACGACAGCGGCAGGGGCATGCCTCGCGCAGCCTTGGTGATGACCCGGCCTTTCCGCTCGTGTTCCTGTTGTCCGCCATCCTGCGTCTGCCTGATCGCCGCTGCCAAGGTAGCGATGGTCGGCTTCTCGAAGACCCGGCGCAGAGGGAGGGTAATCTGAAACAGAGCCTGAACTCTCGATACGAGTTGCGTGGCCAGCAGGGAATGCCCGCCTAACTCGAAAAAGTTGTCGTGCACTCCGACATCTTTGAGATGCAGGATTTCACCCCAGATGTCGGCCAATACTTGTTCCGTGGAATTTCGGGGAGCGAGAAACTCGGAGGTCAAATCGACTTTGCTGGCACGACTGTCTTCGGCGACACGGAGCGCGCGACGATCCACCTTTCCGTTGGCCGTCAGGGGCAGGGCTTCGAGATCAATGAACGACGAGGGAATCATATGTGCCGGCAGTTGGCTGCGAAGGTGTTCTCGCAACTGCACGAGCCCCAGCCGATTGCTGGGACGAGGCACCATGAACGCCACGATCCGTTTATCTCCAGGCTGATCTTCCCGTACTTCGACCACGGCACGTTCCAGATCCGGGTGCCGGTTCAAGACCGCCTCAATTTCCTCCAATTCGATACGATACCCGCGAATCTTCACTTGGCGATCCACACGGCCTCGATAGTCCAGCTGCCCATCGGGTCGCCACCGTACAAGATCGCCGGTGCGGTACAGACGCGCCCCTTCCAGATGTGAAAACGGATCGGAAATAAATTTCGCCTCGGTTAAGTCCGACCGCCCCCGATATCCCCGCGCAACCCCTGCGCCGCCGACATAGAGTTCCCCCGCCACACCCACCGGAACCAGCTGCCGCTGTTGGTCCAACACATAGACGGATGCGCCACGGATCACGCGACCAATCGGCAGGTCGCCTTGCAGCTCGTCGTCCACGCCGAGGCCGGTGAGGTCTGCGCAGGTGACGGCCACCGTCGTTTCCGTCGGCCCGTAGGTATTTAACAAGCGAACGGTGCGACCGACCAATTTCGCCCAGCGTTGCACGATCTGAGGGAGAACACGCTCCCCGCCGATGATCACCGTCTGTACGGATTCTGGGAAGGCGATCCGTTCCAATTCCATTCTGGTGACGACCTCATGCCAGTAGGCCGTCGGCAAATCCAACACCGTCACCTGCCATTCACGACAGCGATCCAGGAACCCCGAGACAGAATCGACCATGGCGGAGGTGCGCAGCACCAATGTCGCTCCGGTCGCCAGGCAAGAAAAGATTTCTTCGGCGGCCGTATCGAAACTCAACGAGGCGAATTGCAGCACCCGATCATGTGCCGTTAAACCGACGAGGTCTTTGATGGCGCGCACATAATTGGCAATCGATCCATGTTCGACCATCACCCCTTTGGGATGGCCGGTTGAACCCGAGGTGTAGATCACATAGGCCAGATTGTCCAAGTCATCTGTACCCTCGATCGCGCTGTCCGGACAACGCGCAATCTGGTCCCATTCTGAATCGAGACAGATGGTATGGGGGTTCGTCGCGGGTAACCGTACGAGTTGATCTTGCTGGGTGACCAGCACCCGAACCTGACTGTCTCTCAACATGTATTCCAGCCGGTCGGCCGGATAGTCGGCGTCCAACGGCAAGTAGGCCCCACCCGATTTCAGAATGCCGAGCAGGCCGACGAGTAAATTCGGCGACCGTTCGAGACAGAGCCCGACGACCACACCAGGAGCGACTCCCCGCCGGCGAAGGTAATGGGCCAGACGGTTCGCCCGCTCATCCAAGTCACGATAGGTCAGCGCCTGCCCCTCTTGTTCCACCGCAATCGCCTCGGGTGTCCGCTGAACCTGGGCTTCGATCAGGCGATGGAGGCAGGATAGCGCCTCCGCAGGCTCGGGAGACTGACCCCATGCAAGCACCGTCTCCCGCCGCTCGGCATCAGACATGAGGGGCAACTTGTCGATGCGTGCAGCGGGGCCGGTCACAAGGCCCTCCAGCACGCGCACAAAATGTTCCTGCAGCCGCGCCACCCTGTCCGGGGCAAACAGCTCCTCCTTGTATTCGAAGTAGCCGCTCAATCCCTGTTCCGATTCCGCCAGTTCGACACAGAGATCAAACTGCCCGCTCTGCTGAGGAATGACGTAGGCTTCCCATCCAGGCAGCCTGTCTCCCGGCGAGGACAAGGGTGATGCCTCCATGTGCGCATCGAGTTCGGCCAATAACTTGAATTTCTGCAGAACGAAGAGGATCTGGGCCAATGGCGCGCGTTGACGATCGCGCGCCGGTCGCAAGTCCGACACGAGCCGCGCGTAGGGATAGTCCTGGTGATCGAGCGCTTCCAACAGGGTGCGCTTCGTCTGAGCCAGGAGCTCGTGGCCGGT
>JACQHN010000505.1 GCA_016199015.1 Nitrospira defluvii | reverse complement strand
ATGCCATCAACTTCATGGCCAGACATGCGCGCGGCTTGATCTGCCTGGCGCTTACGCCGGAGCGCGTGGGGGAGTTGCAGCTGCCGCCGCAAGCGGTGGAGAACACAGCGACATTCGGGACCGCCTTCACCGTCTCTATCGATGCCCGCAAAGGGATCACGACCGGCATTTCCGCCGCCGATCGTGCCACGACCATTCATGTCGCGATTGATCCCCACTCCAAACCCGTCGATCTGGCGCGGCCCGGTCACATTTTCCCGCTCAAATCACAAGTCGGCGGTGTGCTCCGGCGTGCAGGGCAGACCGAAGGGTCGGTGGATCTTGCACGATTGGCTGGGCTGTATCCTGCGGGCGTCATCTGCGAAATCATGAACGAAGACGGCACGATGGCCCGCGTGCCTGAGTTGACCAAGTTCGCCAAGCAGCACAAGTTGAAGATGGTAACGATCAAATCGTTGATCGAGTACCGCATGCATCGTGAAACCTTTGTGCGACGGGCAGCCAGCGCGTTCTTGCCCACCATGTTCGGCGACTTCGAGGCGATCGCCTTCGAAAGTGAAATCGATGGCGCGACGCACATTGCGCTGCTGAAGGGCCAGGTGGATTCGCCAACGCCGATGCTCGTCCGGGTCCATTCCGGCTGCCTCACGGCGGATGTGTTGGGATCGTTACGCTGCGATTGCCGCGAGCAGCTCCATCGCGCGATGGAGATCATTCAAAAAGACGGCCGCGGCGTCCTCCTTTATCTCAATCAAGAGGGGCGTGGGATCGGTCTGCTGAATAAGATCCGAGCCTATGGCTTGCAAGACCAGGGCAGCGATACCGTCGAAGCGAATCTCCAGCTCGGCTTCAAGGCCGACCTGCGCGACTATGGCGTCGGCGCTCAGATTCTGGTGCAGCTGGGGCTGCATCGGATCAGGTTGATTACGAACAATCCGCGTAAGATCGTCGGTATCGAGGGCTACGGGCTGAAGGTCGTCGAGCGGGTGCCCATCGAGATCGCCCCACGCGCCGACAACGAAAAATATCTCCGCACGAAGAAGTCGAAGCTCGGCCACCTGCTGAAAAAGGTTTAGCTACGCCCCCATTCGCGTCAATCCTGCATCACCCTCCTATCCAGTGGAGCGCGGTTCGAAGACGGCCTGAAACGTGTAGCCATTTGGGGCCGATTCCAGGTATGATTCCCGCTCTTTCTTCAGCACACACACAATTCATGAGACGTCCGAACCGTCACGCAATCCGATGAAGCTCCGTAAAGGGTCCCATGATGCGACGGGTCTGACGTTTGGCATTGTCGCGAGCAAATTCAATAAATTTGTGACCAGCCGGTTGCTGGCGGAATGCGTGAAGGCTTTGACCAAGGCCGGAGCGAGAGATGAGGCCCTCGAGGTGGTTCGGGTGCCGGGTGCGTTCGAAATTCCGCTGGTGGCCAGCCAGCTTGCACGATGCGGTCGATTCGATGCGGTGATCTGTCTCGGCGCCGTCATTCGTGGCGACACGCCCCATTTTGAATACATCAGTACCGAAGTCAGTCGAGGGATCATGCAGGCCTCCATGGAATCGAATGTGCCGGTGGTGTTCGGCGTGTTGACGACCGACACGGTGGCCCAGGCGATCGAGCGCGCGGATCCGACGAAGATGAATCGCGGCGCCGATGCGGCGAAAACGGCTGTCGAAATGGTCAACGTCATGCGGTTGCTCGGTAAAGAAATGAGCGGAGAGGCGCCGCCGCCGTCGGTCACTCCTCCGCGACGTGCCGGACGGGCCGCCACGAGGCAGAAGCGCTGACCAGCGCTGCACTATGGCCTCTCGACATCAAGCCCGTGAACGGGCGGTACAGATTCTCTTTCAATACGATATTCATGGCCAAGCCGGCCCATGGCTGGACGATTTCTGGATCCAGTATCCCCTGGCCGAGGAGTTGCGGGTGTTTGCGGAACGACTGGTCGAAGGCGTCAGGACCAACAGGAAAGAGTTGGATGCGCTGATCAGTACCTATGCGACCAATTGGAAAGTCAGTCGTATGCCGATCATCGACCGCAATATCCTGCGCATGGGCTGTTTTGAGTTGCTGCACGTGCCCGAGGTGCCCGCCAAGGTGACGTTGAATGAATCGATCGAGCTGGCCAAAAGTTTCGGCGATGACGAAGCCTCCAAGTTCGTGAACGGGATTCTCGATAAAGTGCTCAGCTCTGACGCTCGCCTGGAACGGAAGCGCGCCTTTCCCGAACTGCCGGTGGTGGGCTCCGAATAGGAGCATATGGCGAATGGCTTATAGCTGATTGCATGAACCAGAAAGCTTGTTCTTTTTTTGTGCCATAGGCCATAAGCTCTGTTTCCCTGGATGACGCGATGCGAGCGACGAAACACGAGGAAAAATGATTGACCGCTATACCCGTCCCCGGATGAGCGCCATCTGGGACCTTCAGCACAAGTACGAAATCTGGTTGGAAGTGGAGTTGCAAGCCTGTGCCGCCTTCGAGCGCGAGGGGCAGATTCCCCGTGGAACCAGTGCCCGTATCCGTAAGAAAGCCACGATCGATGTGGCGCGCATTGCAGAGATTGAAAAGGTCACGAAGCATGATGTCATCGCCTTCCTGGAATCACTCATGGATTCCGTCGGGCCGGAGCATCGCTTCCTCCACATGGGCTTGACCTCATCGGACATTGTCGATACCTCGCTGGCGGTGCAAATGACCGAAGCGCTCGATCTGATCCT
>JACQHN010000497.1 GCA_016199015.1 Nitrospira defluvii | reverse complement strand
CCTCGACGACCGTGCCGGCGCAGCTATAACCCAAGGCTGCAGGGGTATCCAGCCGGTCGAAGACACGTTTGAGGGTGTCTGCGAGTCCGTCTTTTTGAAAGGCGGCGAGAACCTTCTTGACCCGTTCCGGGCGTTCCATCACCTTGCCGACCAGGCTCTTTTGAGCGCTTTGCACCGTGGATTTTTCAGTTCCAGGGCTGATGAGCGAGGCGTCGTTCAACACCAGCAGGCCGGAGCCACGGAGTGACGGCGGAGGGACCTCCTCGACCTTCACTACCCCGGAACGATATTGTTGAATAATCTGTTTCATAGACTCCGCTCAAGGCGAACGGCGCATTCTGACGTAATTAGCCGTTCTCCTTCAACAACTGCCGCATATGCCGCCAGGCCTGCCCAATCCGTGAGGGGTGTGAGCGCTGCTGCGCGAAGCTAAGCAGCACATCTTCTTCAAGATGCGAGAGCCGGGCGGCCGTATCTTTGAAGGTTCGATCCGACCGGAAAATGAGTCGATACTGCTCCAGGGCCTCAGGCCTCTCCCCCAGCTGCTCGAGCGTCCGTCCCAGCAGGTAGCGTACGCTGAGACTCTGCCCGCGGGGCGCACGTTGATCCGCGCAGGCTTTCCGAAAGGCCGCCACAGCCCGGCTCGCTTGTCCGATTGCCCGATAACACAGGCCGATTTGACCGAATGCGGTCACATGGCAGGACGGATCGCCTGCGGCTTGCTCGAACTGTTCGATGGCTGCTGTGAAATCTCGCGATTTCCTCAAGGCAAGGCCTCGTTGATAGCAGGCCTCCGCCTCGCCGGGGCGATTCATGATTGAAGAGAATGCCGCTGCAGGCGAACAGGTCGTAGGCTTCGCGGTAATTGACGGTGATCCAATGCGCATAGACCTTGGCCGCGCCGTAGGGGCTGCGCGGGTAGAACGGCGTGGTTTCGTGCTGGGGAATCTCTTGCACCTTGCCGAACATCTCGCTGGACGACGCCTGGTAGAACTTAGGCCGGATGCCGGATTCCCGAATCGCCTCCAACAGGCGAACCGCGCCCAGCGCCGTCACCTCGGCGGTGTATTCCGGCACATCGAAACTGACACGTACATGGCTTTGCGCGCCCAGGTTGTAGATTTCATCCGGCTGGATCGTACGCAGAATCTTATTGAGCGAGCTCGCATCGTTGATATCGCCATAGACGAGCCGGAGCCGCGCGTCGGGCACATGCGGATCTTGATAGATTCCGTCGATGCGTGCGGTGTTCAAGGAACTGGACCGTCTGATGATGCCATGGACTTCGTAGCCTTTGGCCAGCAGCAGTTCCGCCAGATAGGACCCGTCTTGCCCGCTGATGCCGGTGATCAATGCCTTTTTCACGCCGTCGTTCTCCCTCGCCTCTCTGTCCGCACGCCTGACCCAACTCACTTATCTCTACGCAGTTCTTCTGCCTTACGTCATGAACTATGATCCATAGCACATTTTATCGATTGGGTGTGAGGGCCAAATGCCACTGCAGGCTAATTCATGCACTCACTGTTTCAACTTTACACAGTGTCAGTGATTCACCTGGCGACAGTAGTATGAGGGGGGAGGGTCGAGGCTGAGCGGAAGGTTCAGGTCGAGGTTCAGGTTCACTCAGAGGATGCAGGGATTTGTATGTTCCTCGCTTAACCTTAACCTCAACTTCCCCGCTCAACCTTAGCCTTAACCTCTATTTTGCCTCTAACCTCTAACCTGTGCCATCCGATATGGGTGTTTCTTTAATTGACACCCATATAGATACAGGTTACCGTATGGGTATCAATAGCCTGAGAACGGGGGCGACACCATGAAAACCACGATTGATATCGATCAGCAGCTCTTGCGCCAAGCGCAGAAGACGCTGGGCACAGACACGATTAAAGGCACGGTGGAGGCGAGCCTGCGCACCGTCATTCAGCGCAGCCAGTTACAAAAATTGGCTAATGCGCTGGGCACGATTCCGCTCGATCTGACGCCTGGCCGGCTCCGCTCCCAACGGCACAAACGGCCCTCCCATGTATCTCGTTGACACCTCCATCTGGATCCACGCCCTTCGTCCGACGGGGAATGCCGAGATCCAAGCCCGACTCAAACCCTTGATCGTCAATGGACAGACGGCCGTCACGGAGTGGATTCTTCTTGAACTGATGACGGGACTCGTCAAGTCCGAGCAGCCATCCAGTCTCCTCCAGTGGTTTACGCCGGTGCCCCGGCTCCCGTTCAACCCGGAGTGGTGGGACACCGCGTGGGACATAGCTGGGCGTCTCAGAAGACACGGGGAGTCTCCCTCGGCAGCGGATTGTCTGATCGCCACGACCGCGATGAAGCACCAGGTTACGTTGATTCACTGCGATACCGACTTCGAGGCGATGAAGCCGATTCTCCACTTGCAGACCCTCGATTGGACCCAGTGCCTCCGTGCATCCTGAGTAGGGGCGGCTGGAGGTGCGAGGCAAGAGGCCTGAGGCCGGATCGAAACTCATGAGCCTCCAACCTCAACCTTTCTTCAGGCCTCTACCCTCCAACGTTCCGGCTCGGACGGCATCGGTCCTTCTCCCGGCTCTCGATCACGAGCGCGTGCTGCCCCATTCATCCGGCGCCGTGGTTGTTGTGTGCTTCCGCCTGCTCT
>JACQHN010000496.1 GCA_016199015.1 Nitrospira defluvii | reverse complement strand
TCGCGCCTGCTTCAACCTGTTCTTTGAGTCCATCGGGCAAGGATGAATTGCCCTTGCCGAGAAAGCCCAGATTGATCGGGAACCCGTCCGCCGCTTCCAGCATCCGGTGAATGTTCCAGGCGCCGGGCGTGCAGGTCGTGGCATTCGTCCCGGTGGCCGGGCCGGTGCCGCCCCCGATGAGCGTCGTCAGTCCGTTCGACAGCGCCTCGGTGATGATCTGCGGGCAGATGAAATGGATGTGGGTATCGATACCGCCGGCCGTGACGATTTTTCCTTCAGCCGACAACACCTCAGTACAAGGACCAATCTCCATACCCTTCGTGACACCGTCCATCAAGTCAGGGTTTCCGGATTTGCCGATGCCGGCAATCCGTCCGTCGCGAATTCCGATATCGGCTTTCACCACGCCCCACCAATCGATGATGATGGCATTTGTGATGACGAGATCCAGCGCCCCCTTGACTCTGGTGGCAGCCGGAGACTGTCCCATCCCGTCGCGGATGACTTTGCCGCCACCGAATTTGGCCTCTTCACCAGGCACGGTCAGATCGCGCGTGATTTCGACCAGCAGGTCCGTATCGGCAAGCCTGATGCGATCCCCAGCGGTGGGACCGTAAAGGTCGGCGTATTGGCGACGTGGAATTTTCATTCTAATCGGCTGCTGAAAACAGCCCCCAGCTTCGTTCTCGGCTTGCCAGAGTCCTCAACGTACCCCTCCGGGAGAAGAGCTGTCTTGGCAGCTCGGGGTGGGAGGGTAGGAACTAGTACACCTCCGGCTCTTGGCGTCGCCTGCGGCCTTGTTGGAAGACCGTGTTGAGCAGCCGTTCTCCTTTCTCGTACATGAGCCAGGGCTCTACCCATTCCTGCCGATGAAAGCCTGATCCCGGGCTGACGCGAGCGCCTTCCGGCGCACTTCCGGATCGTCCAACTTGCCGTTCACCAGCCCATTGATCCCATAGGCCACACGGTTGCCCCCGAATGCCACCAGCGTCACTCGCTTCGCCTCACCCGGTTCAAACCGCACCGCGGTCCCGGCCGGTACTTGAAGACGAAACCCGTAGCTCCTCTCGCGATCAAAGGTGAGTGCGCGATTGGCCTCGAAGAAATGGCAATGCGAGCCGATCTGGATCGGCCGGTCGCCCGTGTTAGACACGGTCAGGTCAAGCGTCTGTCGGCCATGCAGGGCAACGATGTCACCTTCGCCGAGAATGATCTCACCGGGGATGACGGCTGCAGGTGTTACTATGCTGCGCTGACTCGTTGCGGGGACCGACTTTGAGCGCGGTTTCTTCCCAACTGTCTTAGGTTTCTTCTTCATCCCATCACCTACCGGATCGGCTCATGCACGGTCACCAGCTTCGTGCCATCCGGAAACGTGCCCTCGACCTGAAGTTCCGGAATCATTTCCGGCACGCCGGACATCACATCGTTTCGAGTGAGCAACGTGGCGCCATAACTCATCAGTTCCGACACCGACTTGCCGTCGCGAATGCCTTCTAGAATCTCGGCCGTGATCAACGCGACTGATTCCGGGTGATTGAGCTTCAGCCCGCGCCCCTTGCGCTCCTTGGCCAAATTCGCCGCCACGTAGATCAACAGCTTTTCCTGCTCACGCGGTGTCAGATGCATATCCGGTCCTCGCTACACATCGTTCGCTACTCGTTCTTCAACAGCGGCGCTGGTTCAGCCAAGATTTCCTTCGCGTCATAGACATCGTCTGCGCCAACTGGCTTCTTCCCCTTGTACATCGTCATCGTCATCGAAGTGCGCCGCGACAAAGCCAGCACATCGGCACGCTGCGCGAGATGGAAGAAATCAAACCCTTCCCGCAACGTCAATTCTGCACAGCGCCGACGCAAATACGCGTCCAACTGCTCCTGCGACGTGAACGAACTGACGCGATACTCGACACGGTATACGTTCTCCTTGAGCTGCTCAACCTCATCCTTCTCGGCTCCGACCAGAGGCGTGTATTGACCCGTGGCGCAGGCGCTGAGGACACTCAGCAAAAAAACACCGCCCACGCCGCCTGCTCCCCTGCCTTTCCACATCTCTTGCACGTCGCCTTCGCGCCCTTTCCGCCCTTCATCGCCTCACCATTTACGCTCAATCGAGCAGGGCCATGGGCGAGAATACTAGCGGGGAGCGCACGTGAGTTCAATGGTCCCTCTCCGCTAACAAGAAGCGATCCGGCCTGCTCGCCATAACTACACCGTCAAATGCTGCTTCACCATCTCGGCACTGAGCTCATCTTTCTTCCCCGCTGCCATCACCGTTCCTTTGGCCATCACGACATACCTGTCCGCCAATCGCGCGGCGAAGTGCAGGCCCTGCTCAACCAGGACAATCGCGAACCGGCGCGCCGTTTTAAAACCGATGATGACGTCTTCAATCTGATCGACGATCGAGGGCTGAATACCTTCGGTCGGCTCATCCAACAACAGGACTTTCGGATTCGACAGCAACGCGCGCCCGATCGCCAGTTGTTGCTGCTCCCCGCCGCTCAAGACCCCGCCCGGCCGCTCCAGAATCTGCGTGAGTTTTGGAAACAACGTGAACACCTCGTCGAAGGCGGCTTTTTCCGAAGTGCCATTCGCCGTATTCCCACGCGCCCAAAATCCCAATTGAAGATTTTCGCGCACGTTGAGATGCGGAATGATCTCCCGCCCCTGGGGCACATAGGCGAGGCCTCGCTTGGCTCGCCGGTCGGTCGACGCCTTCGTGATATCCCCCCCATCGAAGAGGACTTGTCCGCTGCGCACCGGCAATAGGCCCATGATGGCCTTGAGTGTCGTGGACTTGCCGACGCCATTACGCCCCATCACGCAGGCGACCTGGCCCGCCTCGATGTGAAACGAGACGTTTCTCAGGATATGGCTCTCGCCGTAATAGACGTTGACCTTTTCAAGCTGCAACATACTCAATCGTCTCTCGTCGTTCGTATCTTGTATCTCGTCCTTTTCGAGATGCGCTTCACAATTCACGCTTCACTCATGCTACGCATGTGCGACCTTCTGACGACCGAGATAAATCTCTCGCACTCTGTCATCAGCCTGAACCTGTTCCACCGGCCCCTCACAGATCACGCGCCCCTCATGCAGCACGGTCACGGTCCGCGCGATCTGTCGCACGAACTCCATGTCGTGCTCGATCACGATGATGGCATGTTTCTCCGCCAGCGACTGGAGCAAGCGCCCGGTTTGCTCGGTTTCCTCATCCGTCATACCGGCTACCGGCTCATCGACCAATAACAATTCGGGGTCTTGCAAAATGACCATGCCGATTTCGAGCCATTGTTTCTGACCGTGCGACAACGATCCAGCCCGCACACGCGCCTGGTCCTTCAAGCCAATGGTCTCCAACGTATGGTCGATCTCCTGACGTTCCTCCGCCGTCGACTGGCCCATCAGCGTGGCCAGCACGCCCTTGCTGGGACGGCTTAATGAGAGATCCAGATTCTCCCACACACTCAAGTTGCCATAGATCGATGGCGCCTGAAACTTCCGTCCGATCCCGAG
>JACQHN010000493.1 GCA_016199015.1 Nitrospira defluvii | reverse complement strand
CCAGGTTGAAGAGCTGCGGCACCAGCTGAAGAAGGGATCGGAGGAAGTCGCCAGGTTAAGACGGGATAAGCAACCGGACGACTACGAAATGGCGGCCATGAAGGCCTTGGGAGAAACCATCAAGGAACGCGAGGATCAGCTCCGCCTCGTTGAAGAACAATTAGCGCACATCGCGTTGCGAATTCCGAACCTTCCCCACGCCTCGGTTCCGGCAGGCCAACAGGCTGAGGACAACCTGGAAGTCCGTCGATGGGGCACCCCCCCGCAGCTCACTGGAACGGTACAGACCCACTGGGATCTCGGCGAAGCCCTCGGCATTCTCGATTTTGATCGCGCCGTCCGCATGGCCAAAGCCCGCTTTGCCGTCCTGACCGGGATGGGCGCGCGACTCGAACGTGCGCTCATCAATTACATGTTAGATCGGCATACGACGCAGCATGGGTACCGAGAAGTGCTGCCCCCGCTGCTGGTCAATCGTGCCGCCATGACCGGGACCGGACAATTGCCCAAGTTCGAGGAAGATCTGTTTCAGTTGCGCGACGAAGAACTGTTCCTGATTCCGACCGCGGAAGTGCCGGTCACCAACCTGCACCGGGAAGAGATCCTGGCCGAGGAATCGTTGCCGATTCGGTATACCGCCTATACGCCCTGCTTTCGACGAGAAGCAGGCTCCTACGGCAAAGACACGCGCGGCCTCATTCGACTCCATCAATTCAATAAGGTCGAACTCGTGGTCTTTGCCAAGCCCGAACAATCCTACGACGAATTGGAACGGCTCACTTCCCATGCCGAAGCCATCTTGCAGGGATTAGGGTTGCACTATCGCGTGATGACCCTCTGCAAAGGGGACATGGGATTTTCGTCTGCTAAAACCTACGATATCGAAGTGTGGCTGCCCTCGCAGCAGGTCTTTCGCGAAATTTCATCCTGCAGCAACTTTGAAGCCTTCCAAGCGCGACGCGCGAACATTCGCTGGCGGGCGAAAGCAGGGAAAAAAGAAGCCAAGTCTGAATTCGTGCATACGCTGAATGGATCTGGATTGGCGGTGGGAAGGACCCTCGTCGCCATCCTCGAAAATTACCAGCAACCTGATGGCACAGTGGCTATCCCGGCAGTACTGCAGCCCTATATGGGCGGGATTCAGAAAATAGAGCGATCCTAATATTGGGAATCTCTCGGCCCGGTGTGGAGGGGTGACGGAGTGGCCGAACGTGCCGGTCTTGAAAACCGGAGACGGGGTAACCTGTCCGCGAGTTCAAATCTCGCCCCCTCCGCCATATTTTCCTTAGCAATTTGGAGATTATTGGCCTGAGTTGTGGCTAAACTGTGGCTAAAGTCAGGCTGAAGTCTCGCCAACTTTTTCACACCCTCCATGAGATCAGCCTCGCATACGATCGCATACCGGCGATAAACCGCCTCAGTCTTGTGACCCGTCAATTTCATCGCCACGGAACGGGGCACCCCTGCTCTTTCAAAGTTCCTCACGGCGGTTCTGCGGAAGTCGTGGGGAATGCGCTGTGGAACACCTGCCAGGCTGCATGCCCTTTGCCATCGCCGATAGAACGCCTTGATATGAATTGGCTTCATGGTCCTGCGATCATTCCAGAAGAACACCCATGGCACGGCCTGTCCTGTCTCCAATTCCATGGACACAGCGTGATCCCATTGTGACCGCAGTAGATGGGCTAATTCTGGCAGGGCATTGAACGGGAGGGTCCGACCCTCATCGTTCTTAGTAGTTCCCGGTTCCAACCGAACCACTCCTGCCTGGAAATCTACCTGCGACCATCGAAGCGTCAGTACTTCACTTGGCACTCGCCATCCGCTCAGATATGCAAAGGTGGCAACCCCGCGATACGTTTCCGGCAAATGTGACCGAACAGATTCGAAATCGGCTCGCTCGAAAAATCCCTTTCTGGCATTCTGAACCGAGATGAGCGGAAACGGAGGTATGATCGCTCTACCAGCACGTTCGGCTAGACGAAACATCTTGCGCAAGTATGTCATATCGAGTTTCGCTGTTGCTGGAGCGATCCCTCGCGCCAAACGATCAGCGACATACCGATTAAGCCGATCCAACGTAATGTCACATGCCCGCAGGCGGCCGAAGACTGGTTCAAGTGCCCTAAGACTCGTATTAAGTCGTTTAACTGATCGACGTTGATTGATCGCGTAATCATCACGGATCATTTGCACAAGGTCCGGGAAAGTTGTCTTTTCAACATCCGGACCGTGTAAGCGTCCGCTGCCGATTTCTGCCATGCGACGCTGCAATAATTTCAAGGCATCCGATCTGACGGCGGACCCCACCGACTCTCGATAACGCTGACCGCGAAAATTATATTGAATCCACCCAATATTCCCACGTCGAAATACAAAACCTAGACCTCTGGTTTTCATTTTTACTTTTCCTAACATCGTTTCTGAAACCACTGGAGGAGTGGTTTTTCTGGGAATAATAAGACTTTGCGTGATGGTTGGCTATGAGGAAGTTGCTTTTTATGCCGGTACAGCCATTTGGCAGTGACATGGAACCGTTCGACCACTTCACTAACGGTGAGAAACTTCCCTTGCCCCGGCGAATCATCGGCTAGCCGTTGAGGTTTGGGGGAAACAATCCTCACTAAGATAACGCCTTTGATCCTTTCCAGCTCCCCTAAGATCATTGGGAGCTCGGAGGTCTGTATCTGTGCCATGGCTTCTTCAAGTTGTGAACAAATTTCTTTGGCATCCATGGTTCTTACAGCCTTCAGTATTCGTTTTAAGCCTTAACCTAGCGTGTTCCTTAGGAGCGGAGACGAATGTACGATATTCACGCCTGCTGCCTGCTCGCATGTCCCCCCGCCTAACTAAAGAGACTGAGCCTATCAGCGGGTGCGACCCGTGGCCGGGGAGCAGCAGGAGCAGGACAGGCCTTCCCGGTCCCCTCCGTACCGGTCTCCGCCCCTCCAGGCCTGCCCGCTGCGAGAGCCCCGTGCCGCTTCCTTCGTTACGCCCCACCCTTGGTTGGTGAAGGGTGGGGCTAGAACATAATTTCAGAAGGAGGCGGACATGCCTGTTGATGGTCCTCATG
>JACQHN010000047.1 GCA_016199015.1 Nitrospira defluvii | reverse complement strand
GGTCTCGATACCCCGGCGGCATGGCCACGATGGACCATCCGGAAATATCCTGCGTGAGATCAGCCGGTATCCCTTCGTTGGCCAGAAACGTGACGAGCGGGTTGAGCGGGCCGGCTAGCTCGCCGTCTACATCATTCGTGAAACGGTCACGACAGCCATAACATTGCAGCGCAAGGGCACCGACCAGGAGCAGATCGATAGGTTGACCTGTTGATGTGACGAACTGTTCCAGCAGAGCAATGAGACGGTCAGCGGTGATGGTAGGCAAATTGGAGTGCCTCAGCAAAGGTCCGATAATCTCGAAAGTCGATAGGGCCTGAATCAGTCGGGAGCGGTGCACGATCGAACAAGAACGTGATCAGGCGACGATAGTGCGTGTACCAGCGACAGGCATTCCGATAGACGGCCTCAAAGTCGGCATGGTCCTGCCAGAGTGACCAGTCCAGTTGATCGTTCACGAGAATCTCAAGCCAGAGGATGCGACGTCCACGGCTGGTACGAAGCGCTTCCGCGACAGAATCGGTATCGAGGTAGGCGGGGAGCAGTTTGAAGGAAGACGGCATTGGTCGCGCATGAGCATTCATGCCTATTCCTTCACCGTCACCTTCATGCGAATCGGTTCCAGCGGATTGTCGCGTTCATCGCACGGCAGCTTCGCAATCATGTCGATGATTTCGATCCCCCGGAAAATTTCTCCGAAGATGGAATACCGGCGATCGAGTCCGCCGTTGTCTTGGAGGGAGATGAAGAACTGCGATCCGTTATCGTTGAAATCCCGTGTGCTGTTACCGTCGCGCGGCATCTTCGCCATGGAAATGGCGCCGCGTTTATGAGGGCGGTCATTGGGCTCGGGGTTGAGGAAGAAGCCGGGCCCCCCGGATCCGTGCAACATCCGGTCGGGAGTTTTGCTCAAGGGATCTCCACCCTGGATGATGAAGCCGGGCACCACACGGTGAAACGTGGTGTCGTCGTAAAAGCCCATCTTGGCCAAATTGATGAAGTTCTCCACATGGCGCGGCGCATCGTCCGGGTAGAACCGAATCTTGATCTCCCCGAACTTGGTGATGATGGTGGCACGCGGATCTTTTTTCTGAAATTGCATAGTCATGGGGCCCAATCTAACAGGCGGGGGATTCTCACGGCAAGGGCCGGTACAGGGAGCCTTCGACTTACGACGATCGGACGTGAGCCTCATGACGGGCGGTTCACGAAGATCTGCCAGGATGCCCCGCTCGGAAGAGCGGGGAGGAATGGCAGCCCGTAGCGTAGCGGAGGAACAAAAATCCTCCTGGCTCAAAAAGCCCCGCCCGGAAGGGCGGGGTTCTTTACTTCCTCGGGTGCTTCCCTGCAAGTTGAGCGGACCACTGTGCAACCATTACGTGAAGATCTTCGACTAGTGCAGGCTCCGAAAGGGAGTGTCGGCGTGAGATTGGCAGCGTTCCTGCTCGCCGGGCTCTCCTGTCTCGCCGCGGCCTGTCAGAGCGTCCCGCCCTCTCGTCCTGTCCCGCCTGTGGCTCCGGCGGTGGCCCCGGTGCCTCCTCGCGTGATGGCACCCCTATCCGATTCCCGGGCGTCGTATCACTTCCTGCTCGGGTACCAGGCCGAATTGGAACAGGAGACGGAGCAGGCCATCAAAGAGTATCAGTTGGCGCTGCAAACTGATGCCTCGTCCAATTATCTGAAAGCCCGGTTGGCTGTCCTGTACTTCACTACGGGTGATGTGCCGACGGCCGTGCGGTATGCCGATGAAGTGGCAGATGTGCCTGGTTTGGACGCACAGATGCTCGGCCAAATCGGCGGCATGTATGCCGCCGCAGGGAAGCCAGACCAGGCGTTGCGGTTGTTCAATCGTGCCATTGAGCAGGAACCACAGCGCAGCGAACACTATTTTGCCAAAGGGTTGTTACTGGCCAATCAGAAACACTATGTCGAAGCAGAGAACACCATTCGGTCTGGGATCAAGGTGAGTCCAGACTCGGCGGTCGGGTATTACTATTTGGGTCGCATCAGCGTCGAGGCACGAGATTTTGATAAAGCGACGACGCATTTCGAGCAGGCGGTGACGTTGAACGCGGCGTTTGAGCCGGCCTACGTGGCCTTGGGCTCAGTGTATGAAGCCAAGCAAGACCGCGATCAAGCTATCAGTATCTATCGCCGTTATCTGCAGGGGGTGAATCCAAGAAATCGGGAAATCCGGCATCATCTTATTCGCTTGCAAGTCTCCGCGAAGCAGTACGATGAAGCGCTTCAGGAGTTGGAGGGCATGTTGGCGGAGGATCCCTCTGACCTCGATGCCCAGCTCCGAATGGGTCTCGTCTATGGAGAGCAGAAAAACTACCCAAAGGCCATTCAGCAGTTGAATCAGATTCTCACGGTGCGCCCGGCCGAACTCAAGGTACGTGACTATCTGGGGTATCTGTACGAAGAGACCAAGGACTACGCGAAAGCGGTCGAAGCGTACCGCCACAATCTCACGCTCGAGCCCTCGTATTTCGAGGGACATCTCCACCTGGGAGTCTTGCAGTATCGGCTGAAGCAATATGCTGATGCGATTCAACACCTCCGGGAAGCTGGCCGATTGAATCCCAAACAGCCGGAATCTCATATCGTGCTCGGGCTCTCGCATTTTCAATCGGAGCAGTACGAGCCATCCCTGCAGGCCTTTCTGGAAGGGATTCGCTACAATCCGGACAACGCGGACCTGCACTTCAACGCCGGGACGGTGTACGACAAATTGAACCGGTTCGATGACGTGGTGAAGTCGATGCAGACGACCCTCACATTGGATCCTCACCATGCGGATGCGTTGAACTACCTTGGATATAGCTACGCGGAACGTGGCGTGAAAATCGAGGAGGCGATCACCTTGACGAAGCAGGCCGTCGCACTCCGACCGACTAACGGTTACTACGTCGATAGTCTTGCCTGGGCCTTCTTCAAGAAGGGGTTACTGGCCGAAGCCTTGACGGAAATGAAACGGGCAGTGGCGCTGGTCGGTGACGATCCCGTGATTTATGAACATCTGGGGGAAATTTTTCTGAAGCAGCAACATCTTTCAGATGGGCGAGAGGCCCTGCTGCATTCGCTTGAACTCGATCCGTCGAATGACAAGCTGATGCAGCGATTCCGTGAACTTGGATTGGGCGACCCCGCCAAAGAAGAGCGCATCCGCCAGGCCATTCGGCGCGTCTCCGACCGCAAAGCGACCCCCCCCCCGATCCAATAAGCCTTCTGTTGATTTCTCCCCATCAGGGGGCGGCCCTGCTAAGCAGTCTGCCTTTTCGCCGGCAGTTCGTCCTCATCCCTCACAGATCCCCGCTCGATTGATTGACCTCGGGAAGCGAGGTGCGGCCAGTTCCGTAAAATTCTGGCGGCTTACGTGAGGAGCCGCGGCTGTTCGATTCAGCCAATTTTTGGCACTTTCCTTCGTGACTTCAGCATTCCTGATCAATCCGCTGCCGGCTGCGGCACGAGGACACCATCAGAAACATCAATGCTGTCAATGCCTTCGGTGTCTTTGCTCAACAAAGGTGTTCCTTGGCACAGGGCCTGCTAATAGAGGGATTGTCTTTGAAGCGCGCCTATCGGCTGGGGGCACTCGGGATGATTTTCAAGGAAGTCTGTGACCGCACACAATGGTGACTGTAGCAAGGCAAACAGGGTTCACGCTGATCGAGTTAATGGTCGTGGTGGTGATTGTGGGTATTCTGGCTGCCATCGGAATACCAAACTTCCTTCGATACCGGGCGCATGCCATGCAAGCTGAGGCACGGTCAAACTTGGCGGCTATTTTTGTGGCAGAGATTTCGTACTTTGGCGATCGAAGGCAGTTTGGAAATTTCTCAGATATTGGATTTGCCATGGCTGGAAACGCGACGAACCGCTACACCTATCGAACAGGCTTGGGGGATGGGGCAGGACTGGGGCCGAATGGAGACAATCTCTGCGGGCCTGTCGGCAGCTGCGATACGATTCAGACCGAGGTGCCTATGGCAGGGGCAGTGGCCTATACGGGGGTCGTCGGTATTGCTACGACGTCGATGGCAGGATTTACTGCGACTGCCGCGGCTGATCTCGATAGTGACGCCACGCATGACGGTTGGTATGTCAACGATGAGAAGCAAGGCTTGAGCGGTGCTGAGCCGAATGATGTCTTGAGCTAGGGGCGTTGGTGACGGCACCAAAACTTGTCAGAAGATGACGGAAAATGGAATCTGATCCAGCTAGCGGTAGCAGAAGGTGAGTCGGGGATGGACCTAAATATCTGGAACATAGAAAGAATGACAAAGAACTACAGGAAGGAGGTGTTGGGCATAGAACCTGCTATTCCCAAGATCTGCTAGGCTTGAAAAAGCTGGTTTGTACGAAAAGGGAAGAACACAGAATGTGTCGGATGAAGTGGCAACATCAGGAAAGGGAGGCATTATGTTGAAGCAAGTCAAAGGTCAGAAAGGTTTTACGTTAATCGAGTTGATGATCGTCGTGGCGATTATCGGAATCTTGGCGGCCATCGCCATTCCCAACTTCTTGCGCTATCAGGCGAAATCCAGACAGTCGGAAGCCAAGACCAACCTCGGCGCAATCTTTGTGGCTGAGACGGCCTATCTCAGCGAGCAGGGTCGTTACGGGAGCTTCTCTGAAGTTGGTTACGCTCTGGCTGGGGCGACAAATCGGTACACCTATCGCAGCCCTGCCCCCCTTGGAGGCGGTGCATCGGGGGATGCCGCCGGTTTCGATTACATTCCCTGTGGTGCGCCTGCAGCTTGTACGAATCCCGCTGATGGGGCAACAGGATCTGTATCCAGTCTCGCCGTTGTGAGTCCACCGACCTTCACGGCTTCGGCAGTCGCGCAGCTCGACAGTGACGCTACGATGGACGGCTGGTCGGTCAACGACATCAAGGGCGGGCTGACCCAGGCGGTTCCTGACGACGTGACCCTCTAAAGGGCAGTCGCCAGAACTCTAGGTGCGATGGGGGGGGCCATGTCCCTCCCCATTTTTATTTGTACGCCGTACCAACGAATTCATTGACCGGTGCAGTAGGGGTCATGTGTAGGGTTCCCTGGCCACCACGTCTCGGTATTCAATTTCGCTTTGCCGATTCGCCGCTCTCTGATACACGATAAATATTCCTTTTATTGGTCTTTCGGACAACGGCTATGCGAGTTCTTCCCTCCATTCCTCTAATGGTAATCAGTGCCTTGGTCATCTTCTCGCCGCTTCAGGAGGGAGGAACGACTCATTCATCCCAGATGATCATTCGGTTGTTGATTGTATTGTGGCTCGGAATCGTCTTGGCACAGGGGATTCGAGCCGGAAGGTTCAGTGTTCCACTGCTGCCGGTAGGATACATCGCGCTGTCATTCGTGGGGCTTGCCGTCGTGGCGACGCTCTTCTCGCCCTATCCTCATCCGAGTCGACAATGGCTTCTAATGATCGTGGGGTACGTCACCTTTTTCTATTTGCTTGTCTCTTCCGTCGACCGGTGGGAGCATATTCGTACGTTGACGGTGGTGGTCGTGCTGGTGGGCGTAGGTGAAGCCGGCTGGGCCATCATGCAAGGGCTTGCTTGGAATGTCTCGCGACCGAGTGGCACCTTCTTCAACCCAAATTTTCTGGCCGGGTATCTCACGGTCACCTGGGCGATTCTCTTGAGTTGTGCGCTGTATGGGTATCGACAGGGGACGGTGTTCTTGGCGCCATCGGTGCCACCTGCGCTGTGGTGGCTTGGCCTTGGGTCGGCATTGGGCGCGGTTCTGTTCGCAGTTTTGCTGACACAGTCTCGCGGGGGCATGGTCATTGTCTTTGTGGCGACGTTATTCATTCTGACCATCCGGTACGGCTGGAAGTTGGCCGGCAGCG
>JACQHN010000488.1 GCA_016199015.1 Nitrospira defluvii | reverse complement strand
GGAGGAGCACGAGGGGCGCCTCTATGCAGACCGGCAGCTCACTCCTGTGGCGGAACCGATGCATGCCGACGTGGAATGCATCACCTTGACCGGGCTTGTAGCCCTCATGGGGACGAGAATCAACGAGCTGGGCTGGAACAATGTGTATGTGCACATTGAAAGCCCCAAGCGAATCAGTGTCCGCGAGATCAGCTGTAACAAGTGGGGCGAGCGGCAACAGCATATTTCATGCGTGCTGCCGGACTATGGCCGGTTCCAGTTCGGGCAATACATGCAACAGGAGGCATTTATCATCGGCCTACAAGCTTTCTTCGATCGGGATCGGTCGGCCGATATGGATTATGTCCTGCAGATTGCCGGCAAGCTCAAGGCTGAAGCCGTGAGCCAGGCCGACGACAATGGCGTCTCGCAAACCGTCCAGCTCCGCAAGGGCGTGGTGCTAGCCGAAAACGCGGTCGTAAAAAAGATTGTCCATCTCCGGCCCTACCGGACGTTTCGAGAGGTCGCGCAGCCGGAAAGCGCATTCATCTTTCGCCTCAAGACCCATGAGGGCGAGCCGCCAACCCTCTCGCTCTTCGTGGCCGATGCCGAAATGTGGCAAGCCGAGGCCATGCAGTCGATCAAGGGCTATCTCGAGCCGCAGCTTTCCGGGGTGGAGATCATTGCCTAAATGCGAACGAGTCTTGGCAATCTGCCCATCACGGTTGACCCCGTGACCGGGCGGGCGAAGGTGGTGCGGGGCGGTGTGGAAGGACACGCAGGTCATGGGTTGGCCTTTAGGGAGCCGGAACGTTTGCGCCCACAAGCAAAACCGGACAAGCCGGTATCAAGTCCGGCCCTCGCACCCACCTTTGACTCTCAGCTGGAGGCCGACAGGGACCGTTACCTGTATGGCCTTCAGCTGGCGGGGCAGATTGTGCGATACGTGCATCATCCATTCGAGGTCGAGATCGCGCCAGGCCGATCGTATACCCCGGACTTCTTGGTGCAGTGGATCGGCGGGCACATCACGGTTGAGGAGATAAAGGGAAACCCTAAGCAGAAGAACGCGAGGGACAGTATCACGCGGCTGCATGTCGCGGCTGCCAAGCTGCCGATGTTCCAGTGGCAGCTCATTACGAGAGTCAAACGGCAATGGACAATCAAGTGGAGTATCTGATGCGGCTAGCACTGCCGGAAGGGCAACGACGCAAAGAGGCTGGGCTGAACGCGGTCGAAACGTCACACGAGGGGTTCCTGGAGACGCTGCGACAGGTCGCCATCCGTATCAGCCTGCGGGATGGCTTCGTCTCCAGTGATGAGGTACGCGCCGAAGCCGACCAGATGGGGGTGGAGCCGGTTCACCAAAACGCCTGGGGCTCCCTGTTTCGCGGGCATGACTGGATGGAGGTGGGGCGCAAGCGGTCGACCATCCCCGGCAATCACCATCGAGAAATACGCATTTGGAGGTATATCGCATGACCAAGTTTCCTCTTTCTTGGCCCACGGGCTGGAAACGCACGGACCGCTACCGGCGGGCAGATGCGTCCTTTTCTAAGGCTGGCCGTCCGCTGTCCGTCTACGACGGAACCACGCGGCTCTTGGGAGAATTGCGCCGGTTCGGGGTGCGCGAGAGCGATGTGATCATTTCCACTAACGTCAAGCTGCGGCTCGACGGCTTGCCGCTCTCCAATCAAAGTGAGCCGGCCGATTGTGGAGCGGCCGTCTACTGGAAGAAGAGCGGGAAGAATCAGGTGATGGCGACGGATCGGTATACCAAGGTCGCCGACAACTTGGCGGCCTTGGCCTCGACGCTGGAGGCCATGCGGGCGATTGAGCGGCATGGGGGTGCGGTCATTTTGGAGCGGGCATTCCTGGGTTTCACGGCACTCCCCGCCCCGAAGCCATGGCATGAGGTGTTAGGCGTGCAGCCATTCACCACCTTGCACTTTGCCAAGGTACGGTATCGAGAGCTGGCAACAGAATGCCATCCAGACAAGGGCGGCGACCCTGAGCGGATGGCCGAGATCAATCGCGCCTGGAGCGATGCGCAGAGGGAGCTGGGAGCATGAAGAATTGCCCGGTGAAGCACTGCAATCAATTTATGGATGGCGATACGTTGGCCTGTCGCTCGCATTGGGCGATGGTGCCCAAGGACGTGCGCGACGAATTTCGGCGCATCTGCCGTGTGGCGGCCGGCACGCCCAGCCATGTGGCGGCCGTCAAAAAGGTGGAAGAGTTCTTAACGAGACGGGCGTGCTGATGAGCGGCGGCGTTGACTGGGCCAGCTATCGGGGGCAACAGCAGGCACGTCGCAGGGCGCGTCTAGTTACTTTACGACGTGCAAGGGGGCCGTCGAAACCACGTCGACGCATTATTGCGGGAAAGATTGTACGCACACCGAGGTCGATTCAATCCCGACGGAAAGAGAGGGGCGATAGATCATGAGTGTTCACCACGTAATGCACATCAAAGAGCTGGGGGAAACGATCAGGGCCTTGCGCCTCCAGGTCGACGAAGCGACCGAGGCGCGCCGACATGCCCAACAGATCGGAACCGAGCTGGTCACGGAAAAGCGAGCCCTGCAAAAACGCCTCAGCGCCTCCTGTGCCTGCGTGATCCAAGTGGGCAAGCCCGATCCAATCTCGCAATGCGCCTATTACGATGCCATTCAGGCCCAGCTTGCGGCGGCACAGGGGCGGATTCGTGCTTCGGCGCAACTGATCATTGAGCAGATCGGGGCAAACGGCCCCGAAGACTTAGAATGTGCCATTGGTCGTATCGTAGCCCAGGTCGTCCAGCTCACCGAGGAATACGATCGCGGCCTCGCCGATGGAAGGGCAAGCATGTCCGTCATGGAAAGGAACGCATAGTGGAGCTGGAGAAGATCAGCGCCGCCGAGAAGCGGAGACGAGAGTTCCCTTGGACGGAGTTTCTGGTGCGGTACCTGAACGTGGAGCGGGATGGGGAGATGTACAAGCTGTCCTTGCAGGACGATGCGAAGAACCGCGTCACGGCGCTGTTGTCGGGCGCCAACCTGTGGGCGCTGGTCAACGCCCTGTCCGCCTGTATCGAGCAGGGCAACGCCGAGCGAGCGCAGGTCCAGGCCCAAGGGGATGCCTTGCCATTCACGAGAGCCTATAGGAGATAGGACATGACGAAGATTGTGCTGCGTGACATCGATGGCACCATTGCCTTGAGAGGGGATCGGGCGCCCCATGACCATGACATGTCTATAGAGGATGGCGTGAATTGGCCGGTCGTGAAGGTGTGCGATGCGCTACAGGCTGTCGGGCTTGAGGTGCTGCTGATGAGTGGCCGCGATGAGAAATATCGAGGCGTCACGGAGTACTGGCTGAATTGGCACAACATTTTCCCATACAGAATGCACCTGATTATGCGGCCGGCCAAGGACGACCGGGCGGATGAGATCGTGAAGCGTGAGATGTACGAGAAATACATTCGCGGGCAGTACGACGTGGTCGCGGTGCTGGACGATCGGGCGAAGGTCGTCGCCATGTGGCGCGAGCTGGGGTTGACGTGCCTGCAGGTGGCTGAGGGCAATTTCTAGTGAACGTGCAGGACTGGAAGAGTCGCGTCGCCGAGCTGGGCTGTAGCCTGTGTTGGCACAACGACCAGGCCGGCACGCCAGCCACCTTGCACCATGTCCGTGAAGGGCAAGGCATGTCGCAACGGTCAAGCGATTGGCTGGTCGTGCCGTTGTGCAAAGAACACCACCAGGGGAAGACGGGAATTCACGGGGCGATGTTCTATCACCGATGGAAATTGGACGAAATGGACTTGCTGGCCATGACGATTCAGCAAGTCCTGAAATCTCTTTAGAAAGGACGCACGGATGCCGAGTCGAATCATTCACGAGAAATGCAGGAAAAGCCTCTCCCTCAACGCCCTGTCCGCCGAGGCCGAGCGGTTATTTTGGCGCCTCACGACGGCCGCCGACGACTATGGGCGGTTCGACGCGGACCCTCGAGCGCTCTTAGGGGATTGCTTCCCCTACAAAATCGAAATCTTCAAGTCCGCCCAGGTCGAAAAGTGGCGCGATGAGCTGACCGTCCCGCATATGCCGGAGGAGCCGCCGCTCATCCAGCTCTATACCCAGAAGGGACGCACCTATGGGCACTTCGTCAAATGGACGGACTATCAGCGGGACCGATCGAAGGAGAGGCAGCCACCGAAACCGAAGTTCCCGGCGCCCGAGGAGTGCACGCTGTTCACGCCGGGAGCCGCCGCCCCTCCCAGCGAGCCGCCGCAAGCTGCGCCGAAGCCCACCGAGGCGCCGAAGGTCGCGAAGGCCCCCAAGTCGGATGGGCTGACGCCGAAGTTCATGGCCTTCTGGGAGGCCTACCCGGCGAGAAGTGGCCGCCGAGTCGGGCGGGCCCTGTGCGTGAACCTCTTCGCCGCCTTGTCCGAGGAGGACCAGGACCTATGTATTAGCGCGGCGAAAGAGTATGCTCGCCATTGCGCGAAAGAGGAGCGGACGCCGCGAGATCCGGAGCGGTTCTTTCGAGGGAAGCAGGGCGAGGTGTGGCGAGAGTTTATCCCGGCGCCGCCAGTCCCACAGCGGCGGCCCATGTCGGCAGTGACTCCGCCTCCGCCGCCTCCGCCAGTAGGAGAAAAGCCGCCTCCGGAGGCGATGGAGCGATTTCGGAAAATCCTGCCGTCCTTTTCGATGGAGGGGCAAGCGTGACAAGGGCAGAAAAGTCTGTCGCGTGGATAGTGGCCGGTTGTTTCTCTTTGGCCGCAGGCGTCGCCATGGTGGTCTTTGGGCATTTGGTGTCAATTTCAGAACGGCAGGAGCAGACCGGCCG
>JACQHN010000490.1 GCA_016199015.1 Nitrospira defluvii | reverse complement strand
TCTGCGAAAAGGTGGGGGCCGACGTGCAGATGGTTTCCAAAGGGATGGGGCTCGACAATCGCATCGGAAGCAAGTTCTTGCATGCCGGGCCAGGGTTCGGCGGTTCCTGTTTCCCGAAAGATTTGGCTGCACTGGTCCAGACCGGAGAACGCGTGGGATACCCGCTTCAAATCGCAGGGGCCGCCGCCAAGGTGAATTACGAACAACACCTGCGCATGGTGACCAAGATCCGAGAAGCCTGTGAAGGGGTGAAAGGGAAAACCCTCGGCGTGCTGGGACTGTCCTTCAAACCCAACACCAACGACATGCGGGAAGCGCCGTCACTGACGATCTTGAGCGAGTTGATGAAGGATGGGGCGACGATTCGCGCCTATGATCCGGCGTCAATGGAAGAGTCCACGAAGCTGTTACCGGGCGTGGTGCCTTGCCAGGACACCTATGACGTGGCGGAAGGCGCCGACGGCCTGATCATCATGACCGAGTGGAACCAGTTCAGAAATCTCGATTTCGAACGGCTGAAAAAATCCATGCGGCAGCCGCTGCTGCTGGATCTACGCAATACCTACGATACGGATCGCGTCGTCGGCTTCGGCTTCCGCCACGTCTCAGTCGGTCGTCCCACCAAGGATCCGGTCGCATGACCGGCACGCCGGGGTTGCGGGCTAACTGAGGAGCTTCGCCGCTTCAGCCTGCGCCCCCTCTTTCGGTTTCGGCTTATAGCCCATCCGATCGAGCACCTTCATAATCTTAGTCTTCAGCCGGTCGTCGGCTTCCGCGAGGGCCGTCGCGAGGGGTTCGACGGCCGGTTTTCCAATCTTCCGAATGATCTCCGTCGCGGATTGACGCACGTCGTCTTCCTCAGAGGCCAACAACGGCACGAGTGAAGACACCGCCGTCCCACCAATCTTAATCAGCGAATCGTAGGCTCGCTGCCGCACGTCGCCCACCTCGTCGGTGAGCGCGCCCACCAGCGGCCCGACCGCGCGTGGATCTTTCAACTCGCCGAGGACTTCTGCCGCATATTTTCGGTTGAGCCAATGCGAATCCTTGAGATCGATCAGCATGGCATCGGCTTTTTGCGCATTCGGATCCTTTGCGCGAATCCGGAAGCTCTTCGCGATGCGCTTGCCGCCTTCTTCGACCACACGGATCGTCGCCCCATCACCAGGCTTGAGCTTGAGAAAATCTTCGAGGGCCTCTTCACCGACATCCAACACCACGGTCTTGCCGTCGTAGGCGAGGAGTTCGACTTCAAGCTGCTTGGCTTCCGGGTTGACGGCCACGACCCGCTCCGTCACCAGATTAAAACCATCTTTCTTGGTCCCGCCCTTGGGTCCGATCTGAATCAGTTTTGCCGGTGCTTCATCTGCCATAGTAGAGTTCCTTTATCCGGTTATGACGAGGTCGCCTGTTTCCATCCCAAACTCGCGAGGACACCCTCGACTGTTTCCTGCACCATCGTGTTTTCGTCTTCCAAGAGGGGCAGCAGCGGCTCGATCGCCTGCTTCGCGCCGAGACGCGCCAACGATTCGGCGGCGTTTCGCCGCACGAGCCAATCTTCATCCTGAAGCGACTGGATCAATGCATCGGCACTGCGCAGATCACCGATCTTTCCGAGCGCCTCCGCAGCATGACGCCGCACCATCCAATTGGGACCCAACAAACCGCCGATCAGCGCATCGACCGCCCGCGTATCGCCGATCTTTTTTAACACCCGCGCCACATCTTCCCGCACCGTGCCGTCGTTGAGCGCCTCGATCAATCCCGGAGTGGCGCTCGAGTCGCCGATCCGTTCCAGCGCCCACACCGCCGCAGTCCTCACCGCCCCGTCTTTGTCTTTTAAGGCCGCCATGAGAGGCTCGACCGCACGGGCATCACGGAAGCGTCCCAAGACATTCGCCGCCTGCTCACGAATCGCCCATTCATCGTCGCGCAACGCATCCAGCAGCTGATCGAACGCAACCGGGCCGATGCGCACCACGGCGGTAGCCGCAGCCTCGCGAATCACGACGTCCTCATCCGCCATCAAACCGATCAGTTGGGGAACAGCGTTGTTGCCCATCTGCCCAAGACTCGCCATCGCATGCTCTCGCAACGCGTCGTTGTCATCGCGGAGCGCGGCTATCAATTGTGCTATACGCTCGGCATCACTCATGATCGTCCGATTCCTCCTGTCCGACCGGTTGTGCGTCCTCGAGCGCAGCCAGCTTGTCCGCTATGAGTCCGGCGCTATAGGACACGATACCGTCCCGGTCACTTCGCAACCGGTTGAAGAGCTCATTATACGGACGCAACACTTCCACGTCTTTGATTTTGGCCAACGCCTCGATCGCCATGACCCGCAGGGGCCTGATCGGGATGGCTTCGATATATAATTGCGCCGGGCGCGGGTCACCGATGAGCCCCAACGACTTCACGGCGTACTCCTTCACTCCGGTATCCTTGTCGACCTGAAGCCGTTTCATCAATGGCTCGACCGCGCGCACATCCCCGATTTTGCCCAGCAGATCGGCCGCGGCTTCGCGCACCACCCAGTCGTCATCCTCAAGATACTCGATCAAAATTTCGACCGCCGGACGCCCGACTCCGAGCAGATCCATCACGGTGGCCATGCGGGCCTCTTCCTGTTCGCTCGCGCCTTCGATCTCCCGCAGCGCATCGAAACTCGTATCGATCCGCTCGCGGACCGCGCCCAGCCTTTTCAACGTCCGCACCGCAATGTCACGCACCGCCGGGGACGCCATCGCATCGATCAATCCGTCCACTGAACGCGGATCGAGCAAATGTTCGAGAATCGTCGCGGCCGTCGTCTGTGCTTCCACCTCCGGATGGGTCAACATCTCACAGAGCGGGGTAATCGCGTTCGGTATCAAGCCCAGAAGTTGCCGCACTCGGCTTCGCACATCCTCGTCCGGCGATTCATGGAGATTCCGCACGAGACCCGCCGCTGTCTCGTCATCCAGATTACCAGCCATCTGTTCGATCGCGGCAAATGCAGCCTGCCGAACCGTCGCTTCAGGATCTCGAAGCAAGCCGACCAATGAGACGCCCGCCGCTGGATCTTTGATCCGCGACAACATCCCGGCCGCTTCCACGCGAAGTGGAGCATCACCCGTCCCCAAGGCCTGCGTGAGCGCGCGTACCGCCCGAGGGCCGCCGGCTAAACAGGCAGCCGTGGCCCGCATGCGCCGCCACTCCTCCTCGTGGGTCAACTCAGAGACCAGCGTGTCGATAGACTCTTTAGACATCTTAGAAGAAAATAGGGTGATTGAGTGACGTGTCGATTGAGCGATTACCTACTGCGATGCGCCCTCCGGACCACTGACGAGATCCTTCATAGACCGATCGCTACACGCGACCCGGACGCCAACCAACGGCAGTCAATGTCTCTCGAACGTAATAGCGAATATTCTCATCTGGCTCCCTCGCCAGCATCGGCAGCAGTGACGGAATAATCGCCGGTCCAAACTTGGCCAGGGCCGCAGACGCTTCGGAACGGGTGACCGTATTTCGCAAGGCCACGACCAGCGATGGAATTGCAACCCCGTCGGCAATCATCCCTAACGCACGAGCCGCCATCCCCATGGTCGCCATCTCGTCGGTCCATCCATCGGCACAGGCCGCGGACGACTGGCTCGGTTCTCCCAGCGGCGCGCCTTCCACAATTCGTCGCAACAGCGGCACGGCACGACGGTCACCGATATGGCCCAGCGCTTCCACTGCCTGAAGCCGCAGTGTCGGCTCCTTCATCAGTAAAACTAAATAATCCACCGCCCGGGCATCTCCGATTGCACCGAGCGCCCGCACCACATCCTCTCGGATGGCCGAATCCCGATCGTTGAACAGTGCGCGGAGCAGGGGCTCGACGGCATCAGCGCACTTGAGCTTTCCGAGTGCCTCCACAGCATGGAGACGAACCAACCACTCATCATGTTGCAACGCTTGGATCAAGGCAAGCACGGCGATCCCGCCAATGGCGGCCAGCGCGCCGGACACTTCTTCGCGAACCGCTTTGACCTTGTCCTGCAGCAGCGGCATCAAGACGGACACGGCCCCTGGGTCGCCGATCCTCCCTAACGCCTTCGCGGCATGCATGCGCACGATCCAATCACGACTGCCGAGCGCATCGACCAGCGGCGCAAACACCCGGGCATCGGCAATCGAGGCTAAAATGGCCGAGGCCGCTTCCTGCACATGCAACGCAGGATCGGCCAGACAGGTTGCCAGCGCCGGCACCGACGGCTCACCGATCGAGGAGAGCGCCCCGATCGCCGCTTCGCGCACGGCGCGATCCGCATCGTGAAGGGCCCGCGTCAACGGGACGACCGCGCGGGGGTCCTTGAACGATCCCAGCATGGCCGCAGCCTCCTCCCGGACCGCCCAATCCTCATCCGAAAGAGCCGCGATCTGTTCACTGACGGTGTCGGCCATAGTTCCTCGGCCTCTCGTGAAGCTCTCGACCTTAACACAGGCTTTTTTGAAGGGTCAACGCGAGCTCAGTCGTGCGACCTGGCATCAAAATATTCCCGCAGAGCTGGTCAAACCAGGAGGGAACAGACGTCAGAAGCGCTGGGGACTCACCCTAGCCCGCATTATTCACGAAGACTTCTACTACAACCGCCGATACGCCGCTACGACAAGCCTGACGGCGGGCGGGCTCGCCGCTCAGTCGGTCAACATCCTGTTCAAGGATGCCT
>JACQHN010000487.1 GCA_016199015.1 Nitrospira defluvii | reverse complement strand
GCGACGAAGGACTTCCTCCTGTTCCTTCCGCTCCGAAATATCCTGCACGAAGGTGGTGAAATGTTGCATGTCTCCCACGGCGAGGCAGCTCATGGCAACTTCGACGGGAAAGTGTGCCCCCGAGCGTCTGCGTCCCAGCATCTCAACGCGCCGATTGAGAATGGCTCCGGGAACCAGTCCTGAGTGAGGAAGCGGGCATTCCGTGGCGGTGGAGGAAAACGACGCGGACAAATAAGCGGTGAGCGACTTCCCGATGGCCTCTGTCCGTGGCACGTCGAACATCAATTCGGCCTGGGTGTTCCATTCCCTAATGGCGCCTGTGGTGTCCGTCGTCATCACGGCGTCGAGTGCGGTTTCGATCACCATGCGTGTCCGGGTTTCGCTCTGCAACGTTTCTTCCTGCGCGATCTCATTGACTCGCCAGAAGTAGAGCAGGGTGGCGCATTGGGCAAGGATAAAGGCGCCATGGATGAGGGCCCACGTCCAGGGATGTGCTTGTCCCTCGGCATGCCGGTACACCATGGCGGGCAGCAACGTTCCCACCAGACCGTGATCGAGGATGATGAACTGGAGACCGACCAGAAACGGCAGCCAGTCTTGGTCCAGCACAATCACGGACATCATGACGAAAAAGTGAAAGTGCAGTTCGATATACCCTCCGGAGAGATGTACGAGAAGGGCGGAGGCACTCATCAGCCCGCACGTGGCAATGGCAGACTGCAGCCGACGGGGGACGGCAGGAAGCTGTGCAATGGCAGCGACGAGGGCTAGGACAGCTCCCCCGACGAGGCAGAGGTTGGAGGTCGCGCCCATGTAGCGGCCGAATAACGGGACTCCCAGCGCATGGATCCATAGCACCGTGAGGATGCCTCGGTGGCGCGAGGCCCAGGCCGGTTCAGCCAGCGCGTCTCCCTTAGGCAGGGCTGACAAGAGACTCGTCGGGAAGGACAGCATAGGTGTTAAGAGGTTAGGACAATCCGGGTCGTCTCACGCTGTTGCGGTCACGAAGTTTCTGGCCCGCCTGTATCGGCAGAAAGCGGGTGAAACTAAAGAGAACGCGCGTGATAGAGAGGCGTGGAAATCAGCTGGAGGGGATTGGACTTAGGCGTTGGACCGCGACTGGTTACTGGGGAAGCAAGCGCGCTGCTAATGGTGGTGATGGTGGCACTCAGGACCATGCACGTGCGGCAGCTCTTGCGGCGGAGGAGTCAGTTGTCCGGGCAGCACAATCCGGCCGGCTTCGTGTTGTTTGGTCAAGTGTTCCGCGATTTCAGGGTGGAACGTTTTGACGTAGCCGATCATGCCGTTCAGGAAACGGCGTGATTGGAAGTCTTGGCCTGAAAACTCCGAGATGAGTGCCAAGGCCCGGTCCAGAATTTCGGGGGCGGAGCCCAGGTCGGCGATCTGTTGAGGGTTTTGCTTGGCGAAGGTGTCATATTCCTTCTTGAGCCGTTCGGCGAACACCGGCATCGGGGCCGACGGCACATGCAAGGGGCTCAAGGTTCGGCGAAGGGCCTGGATGGCCGCAATGACTTCGGCATCCTGGCCGTCGCGTCGGTCGTGGAAGTAACCGAACGTGACGACTTCGATGAGGTTGAAAAATGCGGCGGCCTTTTCGCCTCCCGCGACGCTGAGTTGGCGATAGAGCTCGCGCCGCACGGGGGCGAATTGTTCACCGAGGCGCTTCTGTTGGTAGTCGCTGCCGGTTTCGAGATAGGCACAGTCGGGAGGGCAGGAGATCCGCGTCAGGCGATGTTCTCCGCAACATTGGCTGCAGATCAGGCCGTTGAGGGCCGGGCAGGATCGCTTTCCTTTGCGCTGGTGACAGTACAGGCACTGGCTCATTTGGCGGGTGATCCTTTCTTCTCGGATTTCAGCGGTTCAACGAATCCATAATCTGCCAGTGTGCGTTTCGCTCGGTCGCTCGATGAGGCGTTCGGAGATTCGAGTCCGTTGACTTCGGCGGCGTTGGAGTCTTGGTAGGGGACAAGAATCAGGTGGTTCACGCGGTCGATGCCGAGATCGGTGGGTGACGGGAGGTATTCCGCAATCACTTGGAATTTCTGGTTCGGCATCATCCGCCAGATTTTTCCCTTCGTCGCATCGGCCACATACATGCTGCCCCAACGATCGAAGTCCACGCCGCTGAGGTTCTGAAAGCGGGCGGTGAAAAAGCCGTTGGAGACTAATTCGGTGAGGGTTCCTTCCGGGGTAATGTCGAAGATCTTTCCGGAATCATAACTCACGACGACGACATGCCCGGTCTTGGGATGCACCGCGACTCCTGACGGACCGGCCAAATGATTGCCCGACACATAGAGCGATAGGGTCAACGCCGGTGTGAGATCCAGGCGATAGATCGCATTGCCGAGTTGGTCGGCGAGATAGAGATGGCCTTGGCCGTCGGCGGCCACGTCGACGAGGGACTGCGGCGAATTGGTGTCGGTCGGACGCGGGAGCACGACGGTGGAGAGAGGCTTTCCCGTTGTCTTGTCGAAGGCGCGAAGCGTATCGAGGTCCGTCACGTAGAGCACTTGGTCGACCACGGCCATGCCTTTGGGCGCATGGAGGGTGACGTCCCCGCGGCCCCCTTCAATGAACTTGAAGGCGGTGATGCGCCCGTCGTCGCTGAGCTTGGTGATGAATCCGTTATTGTCGCGAGCCTCGGATTCCCCATTGATGTTGGAAATAAAATACGAATTCGTCGCGGGATCGGCGAGGAAGCTGTGAGGGGATTCCAATCCGCTGACCTGAAGGGCCAAGGCGAATGAGCCGCAAAGGAGGAACCCAATCGTGGTCCCGAGCGCCAGACCGATGCTGCGGCGGCACGTTGTCCGACTAAAAAGACTGTGAAGACTGGTATTGGAAATCATGCAAGAGGATAGCGCACAGAAGATTCTGTGGCTGCATCGTAGCCAAGGGTCTCCGACACTGTCAAGGAAGCCATGCGTCACCGTGAAGGGGAACGATCCGGGATCAGGGGCGGCAGGGATGAAACGGGGATCTCCACCGCCGATCTTCATCAGGGGTTGCGCGTGATTCTTCCCCGGCTCGTCCAGCGTTGACTTGTTGAAAAATTGCCTGCTATGGTGCCGTGACTTTTTGTTGGTCATGTTCAGCTCAGGGAGGATATTGTGGCTGCACGAATCATCGATGGGAAAGCGTTGGCCCAACAGGTCCGCGAAGGGCTCGCCAAGG
>JACQHN010000481.1 GCA_016199015.1 Nitrospira defluvii | reverse complement strand
TCCGCAGCCTGTTAGAGCGATCGGGAACTACGCGGGCATCCATGCGTGAAGGTGCCTGTGCCGATCACTTATGTCCTCTTGCGAGGCGCCTTAGGAGCGGGCGGCCAGGCTCACAGTGCCCGGTTGCTCCTGGATCGTTGGTTCAGGGAGGCGAAGGGGTTCAGCGAGCGGCCCCTCCAATCGAGTGGGCTGGTCTTGTTGACGATGCGGCGTCCTCATCAAGCGCAACGGATGTGGACTCGTGTTGTAACAGTGTGAGGAAGCAGGATCGCCTGTTCCGCCTGGAGTTTGTGTTCCGTTCTCCTGTCGCCCAAGCCTGTCTCCGCATGGTTGTCGCCGCGCTCGAATTCGCATCGCCGTAGGCCCGGCGTGGTTGTCCCGTCCAGCCGGTTGAGTTCTCTCGGCGGTTTTGTGTTCGTATGATAAAGAGTCCCACAACATGGAGCACTGTTCTCGGGAGCCTTCATGTCTCCGAGGCGGCGAACGACGACATATGAATAAGGCGCTGTATCCGTATCTTCTCTTCTGGAGCATTGGCCTGCTGTTCTTTGCAATCGAGTGGCATTATCCTGCGCGTCCGATCCGATATCGATCCGTGTTTTGGCGGGACCTGCTCGCGTTGGGACTCTATAACCTGTCGTTCCTGTTGGTGGTGCAAGGAACCGATCGTATTCCGATTCCTCAGTATCTTCCCGCTGCCCTCTACAACCTCCCCACAGTCTGCAAACTGGTTCTGTTCTATATCGTCGAGGATTTCGGGTTGTATTGGGTGCACCGGCTCATGCATACCAAGCCGGTTTGGCGCATTCATCGATGGCACCATTCACCGACGTCCCTCTACTGGCTGTCCGGGATCCGTACCACGATTCCCCATATCGCTCTGTTCAATTTGACCTACATCATCGCGCTTCCGCTGCTTCATGAGGCCTCGTCCTGGGCGTTTCAGGTGATCATGGTGGAACACATTGTTCGCAACAACTGGATGCATATGAACGTGACCTGGAAATCGAGCTGGATAGAATGGGTGTTTGTGACGCCGCGATACCATCACATCCACCACAGTAAGGATCCGGCCCACCAGACGGCAAACCTTGGCGCCCTGCTCACGATTTGGGATCGCTTGTTCGGGACCTACTACAATCCTGATGATGTGAAAGGGGAGTTGTCGTTCGGTCTTACAGAGCGGGTCTCGCCGGGGAGGCTGATGATCGGTCTGTAGGGACGAAACTTAGCCGGAGGAGCCAGTTGTGCCGTCTGTGTTTAACCGTACGTTCTCGAGGGATAAAGACGCTGTCTGACATTCGTTGCGGCGTAGGATGTCAGCATCCAGATCGGATTCACCCACGCCGGTTCTCACGGAGATGAGTGTTTGTTAGGGCCTGAATTGTCCATCATTGTCCCCACCTTCAATGAGCGGGACAATATCGTCCGGCTTGCCGAACTCCTGGAAGCCTGACGATTCTCCGGACATGACAGCGGGCCTGGTTCGCCGGCTGGCCGGCACGAACCATCGGGTGCGCTGTCTCCAACGGATCGGGCGTCGAGGGTTATCCTCTGCCTGTATTGAAGGCATGCTGTCCAGCTCCGCGCCCTTCCTTGCAGTCATGGACGGCGACCTTCAGCATGACGAACGACTGCTCCTCGACATGCTCAGAAACCTGAAACAGGGCGGATACGATCTCGTCATCGGGAGTCGGTACAAAGCCGGCGGCAGCATCGGTGAGTGAGACGGAATCCGAGCCTTGACCAGCCGATGGGCCATGCGGCTGAGTCGTCCGTTGGTACCCACCGATCTGACGGATCTGATGAGCGGATTTTTCGCCCTGCGCCGAGACGTGTTCGACCAACTTGTGCGGCGGACGTCCGGGCTCGGTTTTAAATTGCTGTTGGATCTGTTTGCCTCCTCCCCCGCATCCGTTGACGTTCAAAGAACTGCCCTGCGAATTTAGGACGCGACAGGCCGGGGAGAGCAAGGTCGATAGCCAGGTGGCCTGGGACTATCTCATGCTCCTCCTCGACAAGTCTGTCGGCCGCTTTGTGCCCGTGCGTCTAGTAACCTTTTCTCTGGTCGGCGGCTCCGGGCTCCTGATCCACTTCGCGGTATTGCTGCTCCTCTATCGATGGTCGTCATGGCCGTTTGCGTGGGGACAGGGAGCCGCGACATTAATTGCGATGACGAGTAACTTCATCTTGAACAATGTCGTCACCTATCGGGATCAGCGCTTACGCGGGTGGCAGTGGCTGCGGGGCTGGCTATCCTTCGTCCTGGTGTGCAGCCTTGGCGCCGTCGGGAACGTGGGAGTAGCGTCCTACCTGTTTACGTAGGAATTCAATTGGGGATTGTCGGCGCTGGCAGGCATTCTCGTGGGAACGGTATGGAATTATGCTGTGACCGCTTCCTATACCTGTACCTGGAACGCGAAGGGCCGGTAACTTTTCGGGGCTCTTCGTCCTCGCCGATCACCAGCTAGGGTTCTCGCCTAGCGGTCTGGTAAAACTGGAATTCGTCACCAGAACCGAACGGTGTGAAATTTGACGGCACAGGAGGTTTCAGCTGTTGACTGCGCCGGATCACCACATAGTCGTATTGAGTGCTGATCAGGTCCCACGGGATCGGAGCCGCGTGAACGAGGAATTCTTCCACCGTCAGCAGGGGACGAACCGCCGGAGTGAGTTGGACGGGTTGTTGGCCTGGCGCGGTAAAGAGGTTCGAGACGAAGACTGATCGCCGGATGATTCCCCAGCAGGATAAATTCACCATGGGCATGGGTTCGGGTATCCGGCTTTCTACTGGAGACCAAGCGTAGTAGGAGGCGAGCATGATGGCCGACAACAGACGGGTTCCCTCCGGCAGCCGATCGAGCTGGTGCACGAACTGGCTATAGTAGCATCCGGTTCGCGCCAGTGGTTCGTGATATAGGCCATCCGCACCAGGCATAACGCGCCCAGCATCAACGCCAGTGGTATGAGCCAACGCCGGCTCATCACCGGCCAATCCGAACTCGCAAGGGCCAACAATACAAAGGCAATGGGCATTCGAATGTCGACCACCGCGGTGGCGCCGATCGAACTGGGCATCACCAGGGCGGCTAGTGCCACAATACCCAGCGGAAGGTACATCGAGGACAGAACCGACCAGCGCCGCAATGCCAGCCCGACTCCGACCAGACCGATCAGCATGAGCCCGGTGACGCGATCCAGAACTTGGTGCTCTGTGCGAATGGTGCTCTTCAGAGCTTCGAGTTTCGGGTAAGGGGAAGAAAATCGACGACAGGCGGTGGTGGCGATCCTCTGAGCCAGAGCGGGTAGTCGTCCGGATTGGCCTTGAACGTCGGGGACAGGGCTAATAGGATCAGCGGTAGCACGATCGTCGGCATGGCCTTCCACCAGGGCATGTCCATCATTCGACCCTGGTGGCGACGACGCCCCCGCCATTGGGCCAGCTCATAGGCCGGCGCGACCATGGCAAACACGCCGAAAGCGAAGAGGTGGGCAAAGAACAGGACGGTAGTGACCAGCGAAAACAGCGGGACGACCAGGGCGGCGGAACGATCGCGGAACGTTATCCATAGCGCGCAGGCGAGCAGAGCCAGCCCGAGGCCAAACAGGTAATTGAGAAATTCCCACAGGAAGACGCTGTTGTAGAGAAAGAAAAATGCCAGGAGTGGCCGGGGAGACCAGCGTCGATGGAGCGCTGCATGCAAGGCCATCGTACCGCCTGTCAGGAGGGCGAAGATCAGGCCGATGAACAGTTTGCCGGCGGTTTCAATTGACACGAAGGACAGCAGCGGTGGAATGACGAGGTCCATGGCGAGGTTGGGCAAAATGTCCCAATGGATCTCGTAGTACTCCCGGAGAAATGGATTCTGTCCCTCGTCGGCCAGGATGTGCATCCGGGCCATGTGGTTGGGGTAGTCGACTAACGGAGGGATCTCAACCGGGATGACTGGGATCAGGGCGAGGCAAAGCAGGGCCAGAGCTGCACCGAGGATGCGTGAGGCGGTCTCTGAGGGGGTGAGTGATTTCGCGATCCGCTTCCTCTCGTAACAATGCGCCTGAGTTCTTGTAACGAAGGATGTAGGGCAAAGGCAAGAAATCTGTCGGCAGAAATGGAAAGCCTGTTCCAGCTATTTGGCGACGGTATCGCCGATGGTCACGAACTGTTTGCGGAACCCAACGACTTTCGCCAGATAGTCGCGGGTTTCTTGATAGGGAAGGGCGGTGCGGAGGCGGTCATACAGCGCGGCTGGTTGGAGCCCATTGATGTGCTGCAGGGCGGTGCGTTGGTCTTTGGAAAAGGTTTTGAAAACATTGCCGGCACCGGTGTTATAGGCAGAGATGACGCAGTATTCCCGGGAAACCAGATCCGTGACGTCGTCCAACTGGGAGTACGTCAAGACGTTGAGATAGGCCGCGCCCAGTTCAATGTTGTTTTCCGGATCGAACAGATAATCGCGTGTGGGTGCCTTGTCCTCGCCTTTGGCTTTGCGATAGGCGTCGCGCCCGCCGCTGGTGGGGACCAATTGCATCAGGCCATAAGCCGGCGCCGAGCTCACAGCAAACGGATTGAAATTGCTCTCCGTGCGGATGATGGCAAACACGAGACTCGGGCTGACCTGATACCGCTCCGCAAACTGGCCCACCACCCCGCGATATTTCTCCGCCTGTTTGTGTGAAAAATTAGTCACCATGGGGATGTTCACCATGTGCGCGGTCTTCTGGCCGTCATCTTGCTCGACCTTGCGCGTCGTCGCACCTTTCGATACGAGCGATTCGGCAAACTGTTCCGCCTCGGTCGGGGTGCGCACCGGTTTGCCGGCTTTGTCCAGCACCAGACCCAGGAGATAGGGCTCTTTGTCGCCGGTCAGGCTGATTTCTTTGTCCGTAAAGAGGTCCACACTACGGGGGTCATTGGGTGTCAGCAGCGTAGTGACAACGGCGTTCTTCAGGCTGGCTTGGGGGTCCTTCTCGTCAAGTGTCTCGATCAGAATGTTCCCGGCATCGAAGTCGATAATGGCTCGGCTGCGATAGCTTTGGGTGTACTTGACGTACTTCTTCTGCTCCGGCAGCTTGACCTCCTTGGTGCCCCACTTTTTGCCGACCTCTCCGGTCAAGGCCGCCATCAGGGCTTGGAAGTCGCGTTGAATCGCCCGAAGGTCTCGCAGCAAGGCCTGAGGGTCCCGCCCATAATTCTCGATTCGTCGCCGCGCGATTTCAGCCGGATCCTTGCCGCCCACGATATCCAGGACGGTTCTCCCGCTGCTGCTCCCGACGGCACGCTCGGCGGCGCCGAGCATTTTGTCGGTCGTTTCGCAGCCGGAAAAGAGCGCAGGGAAGGTGAGACTCAGCAGTAGCCAAGGCAATCGTCGATAAGGCATGGCGGGAGTATACCGAAGGTTTATGGGAGAGGAAAAGAAAATCTCTCAATGGGCCTCGATCCGGCTGAGAGCAGTACGAAGGCCGGCGCCCTGCCGATGCACGCTCGGGCTCAGGCACCAGGTATATCCACGTGCTTGACGGGTGGTTTTGGGGACCAGTACGATACTACACTGACATTGAGCTGTGACCGAAAGGCAGGGGTATATGGGGCGCAATTCCAGGGGCGTGAGGCCTGAACCGGGCTCAGTAAGTTGGCGGTGGTGTCGACGGGCCGCATTCTTGGTCCTGTCCGTGATGCTGTTGGGGAATGCTCACGCGGGATCCCCATTATCCGAGCAAAGTCCCACGCTGGCGGTCCAGCGCGCTATGAACGATATCCTATACATCCTGACGGAACTGAAGGATGCCAGCCGGTCGGCGCAACGTCAGTGGGAAATCGAGCAAGTCGTGCGGCGCTCGTTCAACTACGAAGAGATGGCCGAGCGTTCCCTCGGAGAGGCCTGGAACGGATTGAATGCTGCCGAGCGACGGCAGTATGTCCGGTTGTTCGTGCAGTTGTTGCGCGATGAGGTGGCTGACAGACTCCGAGAGTACTCCTCTGCGCAGGTCGCGTATCTTTCCGAACGGGGCAATGAAGAAGCGATGCAGGTGACGACGGCGCCTGCCGGGGCGGACGTTGATACGAGGATTGAGTTTCAGGTGGTGCACCGGTCTGGAACGTGGCTCATAAATGACCTGGTCTGCGATGGCGCCAGCATCGTGGCGAATTACCAGACGCAGTTCTCACGTATTCTGCGCGAAGGGTCTTTTTCTGAACTGATGGAACGCATGAAGCAGAAGGCGTTCGTCGCAAGAGTCACCGAAAAAGTCGATTCCTGAGCGGAACTCAGCTGCCTTGCATTCAAAGTGGTCCATCCCACCTCACTCGTGAAAATTTATGCAAAGGTCCTGAATTCCACGAGGCCATGCTGGTGGGCTCGAATCAGAAGCTTCTGGCGGCTGGTCACGCCGAGTTTGTCAAAGATGCTGGTGAGGTGATGGCGCACGGTCGTGGAACAGATGCAGAGACGGTCGGCAATGTCTTTATTTGGGAGTCCTTGCCCAATCAAATCGATGATCTCACGCTCGCGTTTGGTCAAGGTGTCCGAGCTCCTCAGCGATGAGGGGCCTGCATTGGAGATGCCGAGGGCCATTCCGTTCAGTCGGCCTGTTCCATTGAGTTCATCTGGTATCGTCTTTGCCTGGCCATGACAGACGTAGTCGATGGTCGCGAGTAAGGCCGGCGGCGGCTGAATGCTCAGCACAATGCCGTCTATCCAGGATGACAAGCCTTGCCATGTGCCCTGTGCGTCTTCAATCCCACCGAGTAAAATAATTTTTATCGTCGGGACGGATGCCTTCAGCTTTCGGACCAGTTCCCGAATATTAATCTCGCCCTCTGAGTCGACCAAGACCAGATGAGGTTTCTCTCGTGCGATGAGTTCCTCTGCCTCAGCGACGCTCGTCGCTTCGCCAATGAGTTGGATGTGCGCGCGGGTCTTGATGACTGTCTGGAGCCCGAGCCGCACAAGGTAATTCGTACTGACAATTGCCATGGTAATCAGGGCATGGCCTCGTTCCAGTCCAATCATATGACGGCTTTCCTGATGGAAGAGACCTGCCGCAGGTGTTCGAGGTCTGCAGTGATCACATCGCGCCCATCCTGAAACTGTTTTACAAACCCATCCAGAGACCGTGAGAGAGTATTTGCTGCGCCAGGGAAGGCCCGGACTACCAGACGAATCAATGCCGACATGGGAAGGACCTGCTTTCTGTCAGTCCGTCAGTTCCACAGGGCTACAGAGATGAGACACTGGAACTTTTCAGCGCCTGTCGTCGGCAATATTCATAACAGCTCGAAAGGACGAGGTCGCCTGCGGGTCGAACCGTGCCACAGACCTGTCCCATGAGGAGCGCCCATTCGGCGACATGGGCGGCCAGTTGCACTGCTGTCAGGCCTTGTACCCTGAACAGATTCAGCGCGACGGTTGACAGCACGACCTTAAGATAGGAGAGGGACGGACCATAACTGAAGACATATTCATGCTGCGCCGAAAATAGGAGCTGTACCCCATTCCGCGCCTTCATCCCTCGATGTCCGCAATGGCCACAATGCAAACATTCGAGACCTGTGCGCGCGTCATAACCGGCACGGGAGTCGAGTTCCATCAGATGGCCGCAGTGGGTAGTCGGGCAGAGCATCGTGATGTTCTCTAGGACCGGTCCTCCGTTTGCCATCGCGCATCTCCTCACGCATTAGGCCAATGTGGTGGTGGTCGGAAGGCGATCAGAACCGTCTTGGCTTGCACGCGCAGGCTGTGTAAGTGCCAGCCGTTCGGCTTCCAGCCAATCCTCCCAATCATGACCGTCCAGGCATCCTCGTCGCTGGTACAACTCATAGGCGAGCTGCTCGATACGCGTCCTGGTGTCACCGGTCGCAGTGCCGTTGCCGTTCTTGTGCGACAAGGCCTGACGATCCCTGTTGTCTTGCCTCGGCGCATTCGTGGGGGCGAGGGATCGCCCCTGTCGTCCATTGGTGTCCAGGGTCGTTTTTGCTCGCTGTCGTGCCATGTGTGACGTCTCCTTGGAGTTGACTGCTTGTGTGCTTTAAGATGAGCGCGCCATGTTAGAGCACACGCGCGCAAGGGATGCCGAGCTTTGTTTGAAGCAGCTCCACCACCCGAGTCGGTGGGATAATGGGTGGGGAGGCTTCGACTGTGCGCTGCGGTACAGCAGGTAAGGTGTCATGACCCGGCTTGGTCAGCATCAGCACTGGTGCCTGCGGACAGAGGGCCTTGACGGTTTCTAATGTTTCGGCCCCATGGCCCCCGAGCTTGTCGTCGTACGAATCAGCGCGGAGCAAGATCGCACCGGGCTGCAACTCGCCGAGATCGTCGATCATCGACTCAAGACTTCGAACGAGGATTGCCTGGTATCCGCTGGTTGCGAGACAATCGGCAAGTTCGAGTCCAAACTGCCACTCAGGATCGACAATCATCACGCGCGTTCTTCCGGTCTGCTTGGTTCTCCGCATGGTAGGTTTCATTTGTCGGCCTCCCTTAGTTCCCGTATGAACCACTGCCTCTCTGCAGCATTCCCGCTACACTCCTGCTGGGATCAAAATGGTGCAAGGCATGTTTCTGGGCAGGCGCGAGGGAAACTATGTATTGGAAGCGAGCGCGAGGTTGGAGCGTGAGCGTTCCTTCCCGTGAAAGTGTGTCAACCGCCATAAACACCTGGTTCCAGCTACAGGTTGGAAGTTTGTGAGCGAGGGCTTCCAACATGCAGGGACCATGCTGTTCCAGCTCTTGCGTTATGAGCGCCCCGATTTCGTAGTTCTCGGTCATACAACCCCCCACGTGCTCCCGGTGGTCTTGGTCTCAAGGATGCACAGTACGGATACTGCCGCCCGATCATCCCTTCTGGAAAACCACTGCGAGGATGGCCACTCACAAGCTGGCTGTATCGGCGGGTCTATTTGTACCGGGACATGAGGGTAAGCACCATCGCTCTTTGCGCAGTTTATCTGTCGCCGTTTTGCGGGCTGTGCCTGTCGACGTTTATGCTACGAAGAGAGCTGGGGGAGCGGGAAAGGGGAGAAAATCATGAGAGGGGGGAAGAAGCTCACTTGAGGAGCCGGTTCACCAGATGATTTTCTATAGCGTAATGCGTCAATTCGGTGTTGTTCTTCAGTCGCATTTTTTCGAGGATACGCGCCCGATAGGTATTGATGGTGCTGATCCCGACGCACAGATCATCCGCGATGTCTTTCAAGCTCTTCCCCACTGCGATTAAACACATGACTTGGTACTCGCGATCCGACAACTGCTCGTGCAGAGGTTTCTCTAAATCACTCTCCAGATTCAGTGCCAGTAGTTCCGCCACCGCCGCACTGACGAATTTGCCGCCGCCGAGGATCTTCCGGAGGGCTTGCACCAATTCGTTCGGCGCGCTGTCTTTCGATAGGTAGCCGGCCGCGCCTGCCTTCAACATCCGTAGCGCCAGCTGGTCCTCCGGATAGGCGCTCAGTACGAGGACGGGAAGTTTCGGGCGAAGCTGCTTGAGCTCCTTGAGCGCATCGAGGCCGCTCTTTCCCGGCATGCCCACGTCCAGTACCACGATGTCCCAGTTGCTCTTTCGAACCCGATCGAGCATCTCCTCCGCGTTTTGAGCTTCGCCGATGACGGCGCTCTGGAACTGTTCGCTAAGAATTTGCTTGACGCCATGCCGCACCACGGCATGATCATCCACGATCAGCATCCTCGTCACGACATGCTCCTGTTTCCGTTCTTGCCCGTATGATGGACCGAGGCCCGGCGAAATGCGATGCCTTGCGGCGTCATGCCGACTGCGGCTGGTCAAGGGGAATCCTGACCCTCACCGTCGTTCCTGTTCCCGGACTCCCCATGAAGGTGGTTTCCCCTCCCAGGAGCAGGGCCCGTTCCCGCATCCCGACCAGCCCAATGGATTTCGGATCGCACAAGTCGGCCTCGGTCACGCCCAGCCCATTGTCGCGTACTTCGAGGACGAGGTTGCCGGACTGCTCTTGGAGGGTGATATTGACCGCCGTCGCCTGGGCATGGCGAGCCACATTCGTCAGGATTTCTTGGAAAATGCGGAACATCGCCGTCGATCCGGCGTGAGTCAACGTCACAGAGCGCAGATAAATGTCGAGCGTGCATTGAATCCCGGTGCGGGATTGGAATTCGTGGGCCTGCCATTCGATGGCGGGGATGAGGCCGAGTTGATCCAGCACAATCGGCCGTAACTCCGTAGCAATCCGTCGGACGGATTGTATCGTGGTATCGATGAGCGTGGAAATCGATTCTAACCTGTTCGTGAGAGCCGGGCAGCTTTCCGGCAACTGGTCGCGCAATAAAGAAAGTTCGAGTTTGACGCCGGTCAAGGCCTGGCCCAATTCGTCGTGAATCTCCCGGGCGATGAGGATCCGTTCCTCTTCTCGCACCGATTCTAAACGCGCGGTGAGGTTTCTGAGCTGGGTATACGAAGCCTTCAGCTGCGCCTCTGCCCGTTTGCGTTCGGTAATGTCGAGAAACACCACCACTGCTCCAATGATCTGCTCTTGTTCCAGAACGGGAAAAGAAGAATAGGCGACCGGGAATGTGCTTCCGTCCTTGCGCCAAAACACTTCATCATCGATCTGGCGCCCTTTCCCGCTGGTGAGCGTCTCATAGATGTGACAGCACTCGCGGGGATAGGTCGTACCATCCTGAAACGAATGGTGAATCAACTCGTGCATGTCCCTGCCGAGCATTTCGTCCAGCATGTAGCCAAGGATGCGCGCCGCGGCAGTATTCATGAAGGTGCAACGGCCTTCTTGGTCGATGCCATAAATCCCTTCTCCCGTGGATTCCAGCAACAGAAGGCGATCCTTGGCGAGTTGGTGTCGTTCTTCCTCCGCCCGCTTCCGGTCGGTAATATCGGTGGCGATGCCGCACAACGCGTAACACCGGCCCTGCGCATTGAGCAGGGGAAACTTCACGACAAGGCTGGTATGGGGCCCGTCACCATGGAGGGCCGTTTCCTCAAACTCCATCGGCGTTCCGGCCTCCAGGACCTTGCGGTCATTGGCGTGAAATGCGGCGGCTTGCTCCGGCGGAAAGACCTCCTCGTCGGTTTTGCCCATGAGATCGTCGTTGGCCAGATGGAAGACCGTCTCAAACCGTCGATTGGCCTGAAGATAGCGTCCCTCAACGTCTTTGATGAAAATCAGGGCCGGGCTATTGTCCATGATCGCTCTGAACCGTTCCTC
>JACQHN010000484.1 GCA_016199015.1 Nitrospira defluvii | reverse complement strand
TGTGGGCCTGCCGACGCGCCACTCCGTCTGTCGCGCCATCGATGGCTTTTACCCGGCCTCCGATGGTCTCGGTCATTGTGCCGACCTACAACCGACCCGAGCGCTTACGTGTCGCCCTTGAAAGTGTGAACCGGCAGCAGTACCAGGATTTTGAAGTGATTGTGGTGAATGACGGCACTATCCCGGTCGAGTCCGTGGTGGCAGAAATGAACCTCGCCGGACGCATGATCCTGGTGAACCACGACCACAACCGGGGGTTGGCCGCATCGCGCAATACCGGCCTGCGTCTTGCAAAAGGTACCTATGTCACATATCTCGATGACGATGACCGGTTCCTGCCCGATCACCTCGGCACGCTCGTCGGGTTTCTCGAACGGGGAACTCACCAGGTCGCCTATACGGATGCCTGGCGCGTTGTCGAACAAGAGGTGGATGGGGTACTCATAGAAACTGGACGCGACCGGCCACATTCCTCCGACTTCGCTGCGCCTCGACTGCTCGTTGAGAATTATATTCCGGTCCTCTGCCTGATGCATCGCCGGTCCTGCCTGGAAGAAGTCGGACTGTTCGACGAAAGCCTGTTCGTGCATGAAGACTGGGACCTGTGGATCAGGCTCGCCACCCAATATGCGTTCGCGCACATCGCCCAGACCACCGCAGAATTTACCTGGCGAAGCGACGGATCGTCGATGACCAGTCGCGACCAGGATGCGTTTGCCCGAACCATGGACATTATTTATCGAAAATACTTCTCTTATGCCGCCGCGCATCCGAAAATACTGGCAGCCCAACGGGAACACCTGAGCGCACTGAAGGCCCGTGTCACGAAGACGTCGTATCACTGCTCCATCATTATTCCCGTCTGGAACAATGCCGATCTGACCCAGCAATGTCTGACCGCTTTGGCGGGGGTCACCGATGGAGTGACCTTCGAAGTGGTGGTCGTCGACAACGGGTCGACCGATGGAGTGCAGAATTTTCTGCAGACACTCGGCGGGGATGTGCAGGTCATCCGCAATCAGGAAAATCTCGGATTTGCCAAGGCCTGCAATCAGGGCGCGCGGGCGGCGCGAGGGGAATATCTGGTCTTTCTGAATAACGACACGATTCCATTGCAGGGATGGTTGACGGCGCTGATCGAAGAAGTCCGCACACATTCAGATGTGGCGGTTGTCGGAAGCAAATTGCTGTACGAAGACGGCACGATCCAACATGCGGGTGTCGCGTTCTCTCGTGAGTGGTTCATGCCCTATCACATCTATCGCGGTGTCGACGCCCATGCCGCCTGTGTGTCGCGTCGCCGGGAATTGGATTGTGTGACGGCGGCCTGCATGCTCGTGCGGCGCGAGGTGTTCGAGCAAGTGGGGGGATTCGACGAAGGCTATCGAAACGGGTTTGAGGACGTGGACCTCTGTCTCAAGATTCGAGAGCAAAAGTGGAAGATCGTCTATCAACCGCAGAGCGTGCTCTATCATTTGGAGAGCCGGACACCTGGCCGGAAGGCACATGACAGTGACAACAGCCGCCGCCTCCATGAGCGCTGGGCGGCCTCCTGGTGGCTCGCTGATGAAGATCTCATTCACTTCGAGGATGGGTATGCCCTACACACCTATGTCTCAGACGGAAAACTAAGCTACCGTCTCCGCCTGATCGACGACCCAACGATACGGGCGGAACGCGCGCTGGTGGCCGAGGCGCAGCGTGCCGCGCAACGACAGGATCGGGACAGGGTGGTCGCCCTCCTGAAACGAGTCGAGGAATGGCCAGCCGATGTCTGGATTCTTCGTTGGGCGGCCCTCCTGTGTCTCGGGCTCACACATCCACAGCTCGCGATTCCGTTCTGGCGACGTGTCCTGGCGTTGGAAGACGATTCACAGGCCCGCATCACGCTCGCCAAACATGCACTCGAAACAGGAGCCATCGGTGAAGCCGATTCACATCTCGTTGCTCTGCTGAAGGGCAACCCATCGCATGGAGAGGGCTGGCTCTTGCGCGGGATTGTTGCCATGCAACAGGACGAGTACGTGGAGGCGGAGAACGCCTTCGAACGAGCCAAGATGTCCGGCGCGGATCCACGCAAAGCCTCGTTGGGAATGATCATGGCTGCGATGGGCGCCAACCGCCCGGAAAGAGCCTGGGATTTGTTAGTGCCGCTCTGCGCGAATGAACCGGACGACGAAGAGTGCATGCATTGGTTCCTGCGCTGTGGAACGGCGCTCGAACGGTGGGATGCGGTCGGCTCTCGCCTCACGACTTTTCTCGTCCGCAATCCCGGCAATATGGCTCTGCGGTTTGCCCTCGCCGGAGTGCTGCTCCGATCGGGCCGGCGGACGGATGCCCAGCGGGAATGCGGCATGCTCCGCGCCCTGGATCCGTCGTTCGATGGTTTGGACGAGCTGGCGAGAAAACTGGCCGAACCTGAGGCTCACTTGGTTCCGAACCATGCTGCCTGAATCAGCATCCAACAGCCGGGCACTGCTGATTCAGCTGGCCAGGTTGGGAGATCTCGTGCAATCGCTTCCTGCGATCGAGGCCGTACAGGAACGATATCCGGAACGACCGTTGGATCTGCTATCTTCGGCCCCCTTGGCGCCTGTCCTCGCGAGGTCCCAGTCCATTCACCGGCTCATACCCTGGGACGGTACTCAGTGGCGAACCTGGGCCGATCAGTGGGCGCAGGATCCGGCAGGGACCTTGCGCACAGTCCAGACCTATCTCACCTCACTCGGTGAGATCGGATACGACCGGGTCTACAACCTGAATCAACATGCACGAGGCACCTTGATGACGCATCTTTTCTCCCGTCACGCCGTGGAGACCGCTCAGGAAGGGCAGTCAAACCATAACGTGAGTCCATGGGCGCAGTATCTCCGGCAGGTGGCGAAGGCGCGTGGAGAAAACCGTGTGCATCTGGCTGATGCCTGGTGCGGGATGTGTGGTGTGAGACCGCGAGGCCATGCGCCCGTCTTGGCAGGACAGGAGGTCGAGCTTCCTGAAGATCTCAGCGCGATCGGCGAACGCAAGGGACTCTGGATCGCCCTGGCGACCGGGGCAGGGGATTCGGCACGTTGTGTCTCACCGGCAGTGTGGGCTTCGTGGATTAGAGAGTTTCTTACGCAGGTGGATGAGGGACAGGTGGTGCTGATCGGGAGCGGGCAGGAGCGTGAGGCCGGACAGGCGATTCTGGAAGCCACTCCAACATTATTGCAGGGACGGGTATGGGACACGACCGGCCGTACCACGGTGACTCAACTGATGACCCTGCTCGGCAGATGCCGTTGGGTGATCGGTGCCGACACCGGACCCCTGCATTTGGCCACGGCTGTGGGAAGCCGTGCGCTGGGATTTTATTTCGCGCGCGCCCGGGTCCATGAAACCGGTCCCTATGGAGAGGGTCACTGGGTGTATCAACATGCCACGCAGACCCAGCCGGACAGCTGGCCGATTACGGAAAGCATCGAGTTGATATGTGACGGACGCCGTCGTGCAGCGCCTGGATGGCCGCTCTGGAAGAGTCACTTGGATCGATGGGGTGTCTTCTTCGATGACGGCTCCGCACCACAGGCGATCGATCTCCAGCGAGCCGCAGTGTGGCACTCACTTTCTCCCACCTTGTATGAATCGGTTGCCGCATGAACCTATTCAACGACAACGTCAAGCGGCTGGCCACACGATACCCAGACCTGGTCGCCTCCCTCAAAGCCTCTGTCGGAGGAATACTGGCCATTGAACCGGCGCGTAGCGGCGCCCCTTCGGCGCGGCGATCCGGTCGGTGGATTCACAGCGCCTATGACCCGATTCGGGAGGCCGAGACGTGGGCTGATACCCATGCACCGTCTTGCCAAGCGGGAGAGACGATCGTCATCGCGGGGGTCGGACTGCTGTACCATGTCGAAGCCCTTCGCAAGCGACTCTCGCCGGATACTGCCGTCGCCGTCCTGATTCCCAACATCGATGAGTTCCGTGATGCCCTGTCCGCGCGATCACTCGGACCCTGGAGCGACGAGATAACGTGGCTCTTCGGAATGCCCCAGGACATCGCGCAGGGGCTAGCAGCGACCGGTCAGCCCCTGCGCTGCCTCTCCTATGCACCGGCATCCCAAACGGATACCGATTTCCATAACACGTTTGAGCAAGCCCTGCGTCGAGGCATCGCGCGTCAGGCGGGAGGCCAATTGACCATCGCGCTGGTGGGACCGATTTACGGAGGGTCGCTTCCGATTGCCGGCTATGTCAAACGGGCGCTGGAAACGCTCGGTCACCAGGTGCAGTGGATCGACCATAGTCTCCACGCGCCCAGTTACGAAGTCATGGGCACGCTGAAAGACGCGCGTAACCGCCAGCTGATGCAAAGTCGCATGGCGGAAGTCTTGAGCCAATGGACCTTGGCCACGCTCGCCGAATCTCCCCCCGACCTCGTGTTGTCGCTTGCCCAGGCTCCCTTGACATTGCCGGTCCTGGAACATTTGCGCAAAAAAAAATTTCTCACGGCCATGTGGTTCGTGGAGAACTACCGTCATCTCACCTATTGGCAACAGATGGCGCCGGGGTATGAGTTCTGGTTTGTGTTTCAACAGGGGCAATGTCTGGACGCCTTCCGGCAGGCGGGCGCACGCAATGTCAGCTATCTGCCGATGGCGGCAGACCCGGCCGTCCATCACCCAATGATCCTATCTGACGAAGACCGACGTGACTATGGCGCGGACGTGTCGTTCGTCGGCGCGGGATATGCCAATCGCCGGCGGCTCTTCCCGACACTGCTTCGCCAACCCTGGTCATTCAAACTGTGGGGCAATGAGTGGGACGGAGCCGACGACCTCCGCTCCGTCCTGCAATTGAAAGGTTCGCGGATCGATACCGCCACCTGCATGAAAGTGTTCAATGCAACGACCATCAATGTGAATCTGCATTCCACAACCGGCGTTGGGTTGGACCCGCAAGCCGATTTTGTCAATCCGCGCACCTTTGAATTGGCAGCCTGCGGGGCCTTTCAACTGGTCGATGACCGCTCGCTGCTGCCGGAGTTTTTCACCGACCAGGAGATGGTTTCATTTCGTCATTTCGATGAGGTTCCGGCCCTGGTTCGAAGATGGTTGGCAGACCCTACCGCTAGACAGGCCATGGCAGCTGCCGCTCGTGCGCGCGTGTTGTCCGCCCATACCTATGAACATCGGATGAGGGAGTTACTGGCCCAGATCGGCTTGTCTCATCCGGATCGAGTGGGCGCTGTCTTGCGAGGTGCGCGCCAGCAGGAGGCCTTGCTCACACGTTGTGCCAATGATCTGCCTCTGGAATCGCTTCTCAAGGAATGTCCGGCAGGCCACCGCATCGAGCTGAAAGACCTGGCGGCAAAAATTCGATCCAAAGGACCGTCAGCAACCCTCAAGCGGGAGGAGTTGATGGTGCTGATGCTGGATGAGTATCGGAGTGAGACACGCGATTTAGTATGAGCAAACAAGTGCTTCTCATCAACATCACCAGGATGGGCGACCTGGTGCAAATGGGCGCCTTGTTGCAGCGTCTGCAGCATGAGTGGCCTGGAGCGGCGGTCGATCTCGTCGTCGACCAACGATTCGCTTCGGTCGCAAGCCTCTTGCCGCATCTTCGACACATCGTCGGCTACGACTTTCATCGCCTGGTCGATGAGAGCCGGGCGCAGACCAAAGATGTGGTGGCCCTGTATCGCGAGATGACACAGTGGGCTGCGCCCTTGATTGAAGCTCACTACGACCGCGTCATCAACCTGACCTTCAACCGGCGGAGCGGACTGCTGGCCTCATACGTTGGCGCCAAAGAGATTCGCGGCATCGCCGCCCCGAAGGACGGGGACGTGGCAATTCATAACCCCTGGATGGCTTATTTGACGGATGTCCACAGTCAGCGACAGTTCAATCACTTTAACCTTGTGGATATCTATGCGTTAGGCGGGAGTGGCCCCGGACCGTTTGCGCCCTTGTCCATCACCATTCCTCCGAGCACCGCGCAATGGGCACGCGAATTTCTTTCGCCCCACGGTGGGGACCAGGTTCCCTGGATGGCAGTGCAGGTCGGCGCGAGCGATCCGATCAAGGCATGGTGGCCTGAGTTATTCGGCCAGACCTTGGCGAGTCTGAGCCGGCAGACGAAGGTCGGCTATGTCTTTATCGGCACCGAGGAGGAGCGAAAGGCGATCCTCACCGCCCAGCGTACCTATCGGCAAGCGGGCGGAACTGGCCCCCTGTGCGAAGCGATCGGGCGGACGACTCTCCCTCAATTGGCCGCCTTGTTGGGACAATGCCGGCTCTTGCTGACCAACGACACCGGTCCCATGCACCTGGCGGTGGGGGTAGGAACCCCGGTCGTCGATTTGTCTGTCGGACACGTGGATTTTCGCGAGACCGGACCCTATGGTCCGGGCCATTGGATCGTGCAGCCGGATATGGCCTGTGCCCCTTGCGGATTCGATCAAGTCTGTTTCCATCATGCCTGCAATGACCGGCTCGTGCCGGATCAGATTGCAGCGCTGTGCCTGCACGTTCTAACCGGAGCCGCGTTTCCTCAGACGACGACCGGCGTCAGAATCTATCGATCCCGGGTAGATGAAGATGGTCTGGGAAGTTACCAGCTTTGTGCAGGACGAGAAGACCCTGCGGTCACCTGGTACGGTCGGTTTTGGCGTCGGTTTTGGTTCGAACAATTTATCGCCCTCTCAAGTCAGGTGCCTCAAAATGAGGGCGCACCTCCCGATTGGGATGACGCCTTGCTACTCTTGGATCACCTTACTCCTCTGGCAGCCAGGCTGGTGTCGAGAGCAGAGGAACTCGTGCGTTTGACCACCCAACGTCCCTTACCTGTGGCCGCGTTGCAGCGGATGCACCAATGTGAGCGCACAGATCGCCAAGAGGTCATTGCCCTCAGTCTGCAAAGTCCGGCGACCGCCTCCCTGACGGTGGCACTTGTGCGGGACACGCATAGCGACGACGGCAATGAACTCACGGCCATGGCGCAATCCCGTCTCGCGACCTATCAACGATGGCAAACGCGACTTCACCAGGTCGCCGCATATTTTCGTTCGCTTCAAAAAACCCACGGCAGGTCGCGTGCTATCCCCATGGCGCGATCCGCCTAGCCCGCATTATTCACGAGGGTTCGTGACGAAACCGCCGAGACGCCAAGCGAGACGGGCGCGCGGAGCCGCGAGGAAGGGAGG
>JACQHN010000483.1 GCA_016199015.1 Nitrospira defluvii | reverse complement strand
GTGCTGAGTCGCACAGCCGACGACCGCCATCATCGCCAGCACCGCCCATCGAAAAGCCCCCATACCACCCTCCTTTGCACTCAGACCGTGACCGCCATTCCGTGTCGCAGGAAGATAAATTCAAAACCAGCCACCGGTTCGCCCAACGACTGTTCGACCGCCGCCCGATACAGGCGCGCCTGTTCCCGATAGAGCTCAGCCCTTGCCGCCACCTGGTCCGCCGGGATCATATCCGTCTTGTAGTCGGCAATCCAGAGCTCGCCGTCGAGACGATAGAGCAGGTCGATGACCCCTTCCATCACCTGTCGGCCCCCATTCCACGGCATGAGAAACGGCACCTCGCGCCCAACCAGGGTCGCCCGTCTCAACCGCTCGTACACAGGAGATTGCACAAGGGTGCGCAGGAGATCCCGTATCTCCTCAACAATGGTCTCTTGCGTCGCCTCGTCTTCCTCATCGAATGCCAGAGACTGTCGATTGATCAGCGCCAATTGCGCAGGTGCATCGGCGCCGAACTCCCAGTACTGCAGGAGGCGATGGACCATCGTCCCCACGGATTGTCCCAGGCCAGGACGCCTGGCCCGGCTTGGCTCAGGCTCAATCACCCGCGCCGGTGTGGGGTGAAAGTCCGTCGGTGATACCAGCAGCGGGACTGCCAATTGGGCGTTCCATTGCTGATCACGCTGCGCCCAACGCGCAGACAGTGCCTCTTCGGTCACACCGGCTTCCAGCACCACCGGTTGCGCGCGTGGCCTGGAGGGCGGACGATCTTCACTCTGGAGAATGGTTTGGCGCAGACCGACGTTGCCGACCGGAATATCCGGCTGATCGGGCCGGCCGAGTTCCGCTCCGGTGGCCTGCTCCAACAACTCGATGAGCGCGCCGCGTGCCCGACGCCAGGGTACAGCTCCGGATAGGACCAGGCACTCACGCGCGCGCGTCATTCCGACATAGAACAGCCGGCTCCGTTCCGCCTGTTCACGCGTCCGCGCTTTCTCCGCCACCAGGACCGCACCGAGGCTGCAATGGTCTCCCAGGTCGAGTCCCTGCACGCCTGTCGACCAATCATGCCAGATGAGGGGGCGAGTAGGACCACGGCCGGCGCCGTCTCCGTGATGTAAACCGGCCAGAATCACCAACGGAAACTCCAACCCCTTCGCCTTATGGATGGTCAAGACCCGCACCGCGTCGACGGTGTCTTCCGCCAGCGCACTCTCTGCTTCCTCCGGCTGCTCCGCAAGCCGTGCCAGCATCAACTCGACGAACCCGGTCAACGTCAGAGCGGGACGATCGGCCAGCTCCGCCGCCATCTGGCGAACTTTGAATAGATTGGCGACTGCCTGCTCGCCATGCAGAGACGCGGCCGCCAGCTCAAGCACCGACAGCTGCTGAAACACGAGGCTCACCGCCTCAGGCAACGGACAACGGGGCGCCTGCGCATGAAGCCGCGAGAGGGCGCCATACAGCCGCCGGAGGGGCTCGGCATGCGGACTCGTCCAGGCTGCGAGTCGATCGACCCGGCGATAATCCAAGGCGTTCAATTCCTGCAGAGCGACCAGCGCTGAATCGGGCAGGCCTCCGACAGCCGACCGAAGCAGGCCCACGAGGGCAATGCGGTCGTGAGGACTATCGACGCAGCGGAGAATGTTCACCAGATCGATGACTTCTTGACGGCGATAGAAGTGTTTTTCACCGTCGATGATGTAGGCAATGTCGTGCCGGCGAAGGGCCTCCAGATAATGCTCGGCCTGAGTCAATTTCCGAAACAGGAGCGCGATGTGCCCAGGACGCAAGCCGCTATCTGGTCCTGTCGCCGTAGCCCCGGCCTCGGCTGGCCCCAGCAACCGATCGATCAAGAGCGCGATCTGTTCCGCTTCGACCCTCGTCGCCGCGGCGGAGTCCAACTCGTCATCTTCATCCGACGTCACCAATCGGAGTTCGACGCCGGGATTGCGAAACTGACTCGATCGATTCGGTTGAACCGTGAGCGGAACGTTCGGCGGCTGAATGGCCGGTTGCGCCACCAGCAGTGCATTGAACACGCCGTTCACCACGTCGAGTACCTGCCCGTGGCTTCGAAAGTTCGTCGCCAGTTCACAACGGAGTGCGCCGCTGTGCTCCATCCGGTCGACGACATGGTCGAAGGCTTCGATATCGGCCCGGCGAAAGGCGTAAATCGATTGTTTGGGGTCGCCGACGATAAACAGTTTTCCCGGCTCGAGTTCGGCGTCGCGCCATGAGGAGGCTTGCGTTCCCAGCTGCTCGGCGAGATAGAGGACGATCTCGTACTGCACCGGATCCGTATCTTGAAATTCATCGACGAGCAGCGCGCGATAGTCGCGCTGCAATTGTTCCCGGATCGCGGGATGATCACGGAGAAGCGTGCGGGCCTTGCCTAACAATCCGTCGAACGTCAGCCAGCCGGAATCCAGGAAAGACTTTCTCACCGCCTGCACGAACGGCGAGAGCAGGGCCAAGAGCTTCTGCAACAGCTCATGATCGACCTTGAGTAACCGCTTCGTGATTCGCTGCAACGCCTCCACGTCCGCTAACTCCGCCTCTGTCCAACCGGCCGGCGCGGCGCCGAGATCTTTTGCCAGCAGCTCCTGTGTTTCAAGTGGGATATCCCGCAGGCCTTTCATGCCCTGAGAAAGCAGCCTGCCGCATAGTTCGGCGATAGCCGCGAGCATCAGTTCGATCTTTCGCCGTTTCGGGCGATCATGCCGCGCGAGCAGGTCTTCTGCCTGGGCCTGCCGGCGAGTGAACCAATTTTGCAGTCCGGGACTGAGAAGCGTCTCCCCGACCTGTTTGGTCAGACCTTCAAGATCGATCAAGTCGCTGTGCAGGCTGTAGGCCAGCTCACGCAGCTCATCGAGAGTGAACAGGCTCAGTAGGATCCTCCAACTCTCATGGTCGCCGCCTGTCACTCCCAGCTCACGATCCAGCCAGAGGTCCCACTCGTAGGTGAAATGTTCGTCGAAGCGCGAGCCGTCTTCATCCGTTCCAAACGTCGGCGTGACGCCGGCTTCGATGGGATAAAGCCGAAGCAAATGCGCCGCAAAGCTGTGGAGCGTTCCGATCTGTGCCTTTTCGACATCACGAAAGGCTGCATCGGCCCTCGCCACGATCTCGTCGGTCGTCCAGCCATACCGCATGCGAAGATCGGCGATGGAGACCCCTCCACTGCCTGCAGCAGGACTGTCGCACCCTTCCGCGCTCACGAGCGCGCGCAGCCGCTCCCGCAAGCGAAGCTTCATTTCGGTGGCAGCCTTATTGGTGAAGGTCAAGGCGACAATATGCGACAGATCGAGCGGATCCGACCGGCGCATCAGGAGGTACAGAAGTCGATTCACCAGCAGGGTCGTTTTTCCCGTTCCCGCCCCGGCAATCACCACCACATTACGATCAAAGGTGGTGGCGGCAGCGATGCGAGCCGCCTGATCCGGTATCTGCGTGGATTCAGTCACGTGGGACCTTCAGCGACCGCAGGCTTCGTAACATTCCGGCTTGCGAAGAACGATAGGCCCGCCACCAGCTCGGCTGATGTGCCCGGCGACAGGCGGTCGAAAAATCGCAGTGCGCACAGTAAGCGTCCGGGACTATGAAATGTTGTCCGTCCCGCACGCCCTCGACCAGCACTTGCATAGTCTTGTTCAGCATGTGACCGGAGGGGCCTTGCCAGGCCGAGGCCGCAAATGAGGCGCGTTCGACACCTGGCATGGTATGGGGCAACAGATAGAGGAAGTCGACCTGTTCTGGAAGCGGACCTTGCGATTCACCCGACGACGTAGCCGCCATCAAGGTATAGAGCGCCGGCTGCAGACGTATGCCTCGCAAGGCAGCCTGGAGCAGATTTCGATCCTTGGCCTCAACCTGGCCATTAGCGCGGTACTTATAGTCGATCACGCGCAGGGCGCCTGAAGCCGGATGACGATCGACGCGATCCCATCGTCCACGAATCGGAACGGAATCCAGATCCGCCCGATACGGCAAGGCTCCCTTGGCATCGATTTCGAATTCCACCGGAAGAAATCCTGACGCCCTCGCCTCCTCGCGATCGGATGCCAGCGTGAGTGCCACCACGCGCTGAATCCGTTCTTGCGCCAACCGCCAGGTCAGGGCATAACCGGTTCCGTGAGTTGCCGCAAAGGTCGCACAGGCTTGAGCGAAGGCTCGAGTCGCCTCCTCGGCGATGACCTCTGCGGAAAGCGCCGCCGCCGGCCATCCCTGTTGGATCAGGCCAAGATAGCAGAGGCGCAACGCCTCATGGCACAGCTGCCCCATCGCAGGGGGCGACAGTTCCATGGAGGGAACCTGGCGCACGGATTCCATCTCAAGTACCTGTCCTGCAAAATATTGAAACGGACAGCGCGCGTAGGACTCCAGCGCGGTCGGCGAGAAACCGCGCCAGCTGACGAGAGACCAGTGAGCAGTCGAACTTTCGAGTATACCGTCGTAGGCGCTGAGCGCCGGCTGATCGCTTTCGATCGCGCCTTGCGCCTCCAGCCCGTGGGAAAATAAGCGCCCATCACGCCCGACCGCTTCCAACAGGTCGGACACGTCTCGTCCCTGCAGCACCCTGCTTACGGTGAGTTCCTCCCGAGTCAACAGCGGCGGCGTAAACAACGCGAGCGCAGCACGGTCCGGCCATCGACGCGGCAAGGGAAACACCGACTCGGCGTCTGACGGATGTGGCCGACCTCCGATCGTATCCAGATAGGTCGATGGCGCCAGCGGACGACCGGCTGCATCCGCCCGTTGATAGGACAGGTACAAGCGCTCGGTCGCTGACGACCGCAGCAATTCGAAGAGCAGCGCTTCTTCGGCATACCCTTGAAGTTTTTGATCAATTTTGTAGCCCAAGGTTTCACTGAGAATCAGCCGGTGCCGATCACGGAGAAACCCGTCCTCATGGATAAAACGGGGAAACAATTTTTCGTTCATCCCTACGATGAAGAGAGTCCGAAACCCCACTCCACGCGCTGCCATCGCGTCTAGCACTTGCACTCCGCGATGGGAGGAAGGCGCCAGGACACAGGTGGTCCGTTCCAGCACTTGCGTGAACGTCTCAGTCCATTCGTCCCAGGTGATGGTGACGCCAAGCCGATCCAGCTCACGCAGCTGCGCAAACACTTTGGATAGCGACTCGTTCACATCGCCGGCGGCCTCCCACTGCGATGCAGAATCAACCGGCTGTGAAGTTCCCAAGGGAACGGTCAGATATTTTTCAGCGAGGGACAGAAAGGCATCCGTCAGGTCGCCATAGCCGCCCTTATCAGGAAGGCCGTTCACATCGCCGATCAGCTGAGAGACGCAGCTCCAAAACATGCGTAGCTGTCCACCATCGATCGACAGGGGACCGATGTCCTCGGTGAAGGCCTCCTCGTTGCCTGTGCCCCAAGAATCCAAGCGTCCCAACTGCGCCAGCCGCCTCCACTCGTCCTCGCCACGGGTAATACCCAATGCCTGCACCGCCAATCGCCAGAGGTCTGGACGCGGTTCGATGGTCTCGGCGTTGCTAGTCACCCGACGGTTCCAGGGCGACGTGAGGACTTCCAGCATAGCCGGCCGGTACAGCCCATTCCCCTTCAGCTGCGCGAGGTGGAGCAGCT
>JACQHN010000482.1 GCA_016199015.1 Nitrospira defluvii | reverse complement strand
TCTCAGGACTGATCGCGCGCCGCTCTCGAAGCAACTTATTCACAGTCTGACGCGACACCTTCAGGGCTTTCGCAAAACCGGACAGGGTCAAGCCATATTCCGGCAAGAAATCCTCCCGCAACATCACGCCTGGATGAGTCGGGCGAACCTTGCGCTCTCTTCTGTTGGGAATACTCATCGCATACCTCGCGTCAGTGATAATCCGCTACTTCGACGTCATAGGCATTGCTATCTTCAAAGCGAAAGCAAAGTCGCCACTGGTCGTTGATGGAAATTGAATACTGACCCGCACGGTTCCGTTCCAATTTAATGCGATTCATATTTGGTTCTCCCGCAGGACCGCACTGTGCCGAGGAACGGTTCCAGGCCCATTTCCTCTCCGACGACGTAGAACGCGCCGCACAAGGTGATTGAGACCAGCAGGCTGCCATGTTTTTGCGAAGATCCCGGCGCACAGTCAAGCAATGCCGCCAGCCATCTGCCTCGCTAACAGCGACCGGCCATACTCGGCAACCGTGCCGTAGTCCCGACCAGGCTAAGCCTCCTGAACACACCTGCGAACTCTCGCAGCTCTCACGCGACCGAGGTCCGTAATGTTGGATTGCAGACCCGACCCAATACCTGCGACCCCATACCTGTTTCTTCTGCTGATGGCGACATCCGCGCCTTCTTCGGCGAGTGCACGCGCCGATGCCGTGCGATCCGCCGGTGGCGAGGGCGACCTTACGGAGAGTTTCTTCGTCACACGGATGATCCGCGGTAACGAAGTGATCGACACTCAGCCAGGGTTGTCCGGTTCGCTCAGCAGTCGCCGGCTTACGCTTTGACACCAAGTTGCTGCATCAGCGTCGCCATATCGAAGTACTGGCGCATCGATTGCGCCTTGCCGTCCACGACCTTGACGACCAGACACGCTCGAACCTCGATGGACTTGCCGGTGGCTGCGAGTTGCCCCGTCGGCATCTGCAGCGGCCCCGTATGGGTGCCATGCCACGTGACTTCCAGGATGGCCGTGTCGCCGCTCGCAAAGGCGTTGTGGACGGTCGCCTTGGAATCCGGCAGAGCGGCCCCCCAGCCTTTCCAGCAGGCGAGAAATGCGTCACTCCCCTGCAGCTTCCGATGCGTGGCCACTTCGTCGTACAGGACATCTGGCAAGATGGCCCCCTTCACGGCATCCCAGTCCTTCTTGCCGTAGGCGATGATCGGAGCTTTGGCTGCATCGATTAATGACAGTGGCGACATGATCTCCTCCCTTCGTAGTGTGTTCCGACTCGGAATCTCTCCTTGATCCCATACCTGTGCGCTGCCGTGACAATCCCAATGCCCCGCTCGCACCGGTGACCACTGTTATCGACAGCGTCATCCACGTTCCTCTGAGGCTGTCTTATGGGAGACTTCTAGTTGTCGTGCCGAGACACTGGGGGGTCATAGGTAGAAATTCAGAATGTCCTTGTTTTTCTCCCCCAGCTCGTGGTTAGGCCCTGTTACGCTTGACCTTCTCCTTGCCTTCAAATCGGAGCAAGAACTTGTTGGCGCGAGGGTAATCATAGTAGTCGAGGAAATCGACATGCTGGATCGTCGGACAAATCGCGCGAACCAGGTATTAGCGTCCTAAGTCCCCCTCTTGTTCCGGTTCCAGTAAGAGATGAACATGATTGGTCATCAGCACATAGGCATAGAGCCGTGCACGGCATTTGCGTTTGGCCTCTCGCAGACAATCCAAGAAGACCTCATAATCCTTCGGGGCAAGAAAGATGGGCTGCCGATTATTGCCGCGCTGGATCACGTGATGGGGATAGGACGGGAGGCTGAGACGAGGCGGACGCACCATGATCGAGAGACCTCGCGAGCCAATTGGAAGTGCAACCTACTTTGCGGCTGGCCTGCTGTCAATGAAATTGTTCTCTGACCCCATTTCAGTGTATATGAGTACCTGCTGGGTCTGAAGTCGCCGTGGAGCGTGAGTCGCGAAGGAATGGCGGAACGTGTGGCAACTGGCCGGTGTGGCGATCCCGGCTTTGCGCGAGGCTTCCTCAACGGCTTTCTAAATGACGGATTCATGCAGGTGATGCCCGCATGAATCCCAGGACGACCGAATGCTGGATTGCAAGACCCGACCCCATTTGATCTTTATGTTTGCTCTTGTTTTGTGGGGCATTTCATCTGGCTGCAGCATTCAACGGGCATTTGAGATAGATCAAGCAATCGAGGAGTACAGCGCCAAATCCCCTGCTATAAAACTAGGGGACAGTAAAGACAAGGTGCTGTCCTGGCTTCAGCCCACTCAAGCGATGCTCTCCATGCACGACAAAAAGCCAATGGAAGCTTTTACTGATACGAGCAAGGGGGTAGCAAGTACTATAGAAATCTATTACTTTCGTTCTGCAAGAATACCGGATAATCGGATCACAGATGATGAGTTTACACCGTATGTGTTTAAAGATGGGACTCTGGTCGCCATTGGATGGACAGCGTTAGGGGGCCCAAAAGTCCCGCCGCCTCCCCCGCAAACGAACGTCATTGTGCAGGAGGAACATAAATTCTCTCAACCTCCGCCAAAGACCAACTTTACCTGTTTCCAAACAGGCCCATTCATGAACTGCCAATAGAGGCAGCGCCTGGCTCCTACGGAAATATTTAGGGGTCAGACCCCTTTGTTTTTCCCTACCATCTTGACCGGAGCCTTCGAGATGGGCGCCCCCTTTTTCGACCTCTATTTTGGACAAGAGTGAGCCAGCCCCCTTTCTGTTTCACTACATCAGCTAAGTGCGGCCGAGGTAAGGGTACTTGCGAGAAAGGAACTCTTCAATTTCCATCGAATAGGGTCGTTCCATTAGTGCCAATACGGTTACGTGCTCTTCGTCGGATTCTTTCTCAAGAGGGAACAGTGAAAGGAGATTCCATCCTTCTATCTCCCACTCAATTTCTTGGATTGTTCCGCCAGTCTCAGTTTCTTCTGGAAGAGTGTACCGTTCAGAAATCTTTGGTGGAAACTCGAACCCTTGTTCAAGAAGCGAACGGGGGAGTTTCATCTTGCAGACTCGGTACTGTTTTCTTGTTGAGGCATTATCGTGAGGCAGATCTTCTGTGTCTGCCTTGATTGGTTGGGTGGTATCGTTCTTCGTAGCAAACCCATAGGGTTCACGTCCGCTAATCCATTTCCATGTGATGACAATTACTGCGACTATGGTTCCTAGGAACAGTCCGACCAACGAGAGAATAATGGCAAGGGAACACCCATCGCATCCATTCAGGAGAATCGTCCCAAGCAGCCATACCAGTGCCGCACCAAGTGCCCATACTATTACCAGTTTAAGAGGATGCCAATGCCGGATGACCATGTTGCCCTCCATACCCTAAACTAGCAAAATCGGGGTTAACAGCTCTCTTGAAGGTCAAGCGTGCTGACCCCTGTCTGTCCCTTGTTCCCAGCCTGGTTCAGTGCCTTGTTAAGGAGGTCCTCTACCGGGTCAAACGATCAATGTTGTCCTGCTG
>JACQHN010000477.1 GCA_016199015.1 Nitrospira defluvii | reverse complement strand
TACTTGTCGCCGAAGAAGGCCAGGGCCCCACCGGCCACAGCCTCCTGGACACCCATGACATCCGTCTGCACCGCCTGGTCGTAGCGAACCTGCTCGTTCACGATGGATTCGATCTCGTCGATGTCGCGTGAAGCGAGCGGCCGGAAATGGGCAAAGTCGAACCGCAGACGATTCGGCGCCACCAGAGAGCCATACTGCTTGACATGCGGTCCCAGAAGATCACGCAAAGCGGCATGGACCAAATGGGTGGCCGTATGGTTGCGGGCCGCATCCTGCCTGGTGCGACGGTTCACCGAAAGTTGCAGCCGATCCCCTTCTCGAACCGAGCCGGAACGGACTACGCCTTTATGGACGATCAACGTGGGCACTGGCCTCGTCGTTTCACGAATCTCCACAGTCCCGTCGGTGCCGGTCAAGATACCTTGATCACCGGCCTGCCCACCGCCCTCCGCGTAGAAGGGCGTGACGTCCAGCACCATTTCGATATCATCGCCTTCGCGAGCTTCCTTCACGAGCTGATCACCCTTGAGCAGCGCCTGCACGACCCCTTCGGAATTCAGCTGGTCATATCCGACAAACGCCGTGGTCCCCACGCGCGCCGCGAGCTCACGTAAGACCGGGCGAGAGGTTTCCGTCTCGAAGCCGCCCGTCTTCCTGGCGCGAGTCCGTTGCTCTTCAATCGCCGCTTCAAAGCCGGTTTCGTCGAGCCGAATCTCTTGCTCACGGCAGGCTTCCGCGATCAGGTCCATCGGAAAACCGTAGGTGTCATACAACTTGAAGATGTCCGTACCTGAGAGCGTATTTTGGCCGGCCGCTCGCACCTTGGTCAGCATATCGGTGAGAATCGGGAGCCCTTGATCGAGCGTCGCAATGAACCGCTCTTCCTCACCACGAGTCGCCTCGGCCACTGTGCCGGCCGCCGCACGCAATTCGTGATAGGCCTCGCCCATCTGTTCAACGACCGTCGCGGTTAGGCCATGGAGAAAGGGCTCGGTAATTCCCAGCAGGCGACCATGACGGGCTGCGCGCCGAAGAATGCGGCGGAGCACATACCCACGGCCTTCGTTCGACGGCAACACCCCATCGGCCATGAGAAAGGTGATGGCTCGTAAGTGGTCCGCGATGACCCGCATGGACCGGTCGGCTGTGTCCTGCGCGCCGTACTGCGCACCGGCTCGCGCTCCGATTGCCGCCAAGAGCGGCGCAAATAAATCGCTGTCGTAGTTGCTGAGTTTCCCCTGCGCCACCGCCGTCAACCGTTCCAATCCCATGCCGGTGTCGATGCTCGGTTTAGGCAGCGGATTCAGGGTGCCGGCGCTATCACGGTTGAATTGCATGAAGACCAGGTTCCAGATCTCAATGACCCGGTCGCCCTCTCCGTTCGGGGTCGCGTCTCCCGGCACCGCCGGGCCCTGATCGAAATGAAGTTCAGAACAGGGCCCACAGGGGCCCGTGTCGGCCATCTGCCAAAAGTTATCCTTCTCGCCGCAACGCACAATGCGGTTCGGTGACACGCCGATCTTTCGCCAGAGGCGATCGGCCTCGTCATCCTCGCGGAAGATGGTGATCCACATCCGCTCTTTCGTCAGGCCGACGACGGACGTCAGAAATTCCCAGCCGAACCGGATGGCCTCTTCCTTGAAATAATCGCCGAAGGAGAAATTGCCGAGCATTTCAAAAAAGGTGTGGTGCCGCCTCGTATAGCCCACATTTTCCAGATCGTTATGCTTGCCGCCTGCCCGCAGGCACTTTTGCACCGTCACGGCGCGGTTGTACGCACGCGTTTCCTCGCCCAGGAAGACACGTTTGAACTGATTCATGCCGGCATTCGTAAAGAGGAGCGTCGGGTCGGCCTGAGGAATCAACGGAGCACTCGGCATGGCCCGGTGCCCCTGCTGTTCAAAGTATTGAATGAAAGCGCGCCGCAGATCGTTCACGTTCTGGCTCATAACTCGTCCAACCCCGTCTCCAAATCTATCTGAGTGACTTGCTGAATCGTGTCGTCATCAAAGCCGCGTTGTCGCAGAAACCGCACCCACTGCAGGGGACGCGTGCGGCGTACACGCCCTTCGAGCGCCTGGCAGGCTAACTCTTGCTCGGAAATCGACTGGTACGCCTTCCGTAAGGCTCGCTCCGTCACGCTTTCCTCGAACCCGCGCAAAAGAAGTTCGGCCTTGAGCCGCTCACGCCCCATCGGCCGTCGCGATAGCCTCGTCTCGGCCCATCGCGTGGCATAGGCCTGGTCGTTCAGATAGCCCCGCCGCTCCAACTCGCGGACGACGGCACGTCCCTGCGTCCGGCTCGCGCCCTTTTCCTGCACATACCGCTCGACCTGGGCCGCAGTCCTGTCGGTTCGCGCGAGATAGCGAATGGCCAGATCGAGGTAATCCGGCGTCGCTGCCGCACGCCGTCTGGTACTGGTTCCTGTCGGCACTGACGCCACCTATGTCGTGACTCTGGCACCGTGGCCGCGTTTTTCTTCCTGACGGCCTTCTGGTTTCCGTTCGACCTTCTCGTCCTTGGCTTCTTTCGCATCCACCTTCTTATCGGTATTTCGAGAAGGCAGACCGGCCAGGTCGCGAATCTTCCCCTCAATCTCTTTTGCGATGGCCGGGTTCGACTTGAGAAAATCGCGGACCGCCTCACGCCCCTGTCCCAACCGCTCGCCCTTATAGGAGTACCAGGCGCCGGCCTTCTCCACCACGCGCTTCTCCACCCCCATATCGACCAACTCGCCGGCTTTGGAAATGCCTTCCGCAAACATGATGTCGAACTCCGCCTGCTTGAACGGCGGCGCCATCTTGTTCTTGACCACCTTGACCCGGACTCGGCTGCCGGTCACATCCTGCCCATCTTTAATCGATTCGATCCGGCGGATATCGAGGCGCACGGACGAGTAGAACTTCAATGCGTTGCCGCCCGTCGTCGTCTCCGGGTTGCCGAACATCACGC
>JACQHN010000495.1 GCA_016199015.1 Nitrospira defluvii | reverse complement strand
GCGTGAACCCGGACGGCTCGAAGGGGACCTGCGCGGCCTGCCACGCGCGGCACAGCTTCTCGATTGCCCAGGCGCGGCAGCCGGAAAGCTGCGGGCGGTGCCACATGGGGCCGGATCATCCGCAGATCGAAGCCTATTATGAAAGCAAACACGGCGTCATGTTCACGGCCAACAAAGACAAGATGAACCTGGCTCATCCTAAAGACAAGTGGCTGCCGGGGAAAGACTATCTCTTTCCCACTTGCGCCACCTGCCATATGAGCGCCACCGGCACGCAGGACGTGACACACGACGTCGGCGACCGGATCAGCTGGACGTTACGTCCTGTGGTCTCGACTCGGCTCGAAAACTATGAAGTCAGGCGCAAGGCCATGACGCAAGTGTGTTCGTCCTGCCACAGCGCGGAGATCGTGGAGCGGTTCTTCACGCAAATGGACAGCGGAGTGACGCTCTACAACGAAAAGTTCGGCAAGCCGGCGAAAGTCGCGATGGACCGGCTCAAGGAGATGGGAAAGATCACGCCGACGCCGTTCGACGAGGAGATCGAATGGGTGTTCTATGAACTGTGGCACCATGAGGGACGGCGGGCCCGTCACGGGCTGTCAAAAATGGCGCCCGATTTTGTCCATTGGCAGGGGTTCTACGAAGTGGCCAAGCACTTCTACATGAAATTTCTCCCGAAAGTACGAGAGCTGTCGCCGCAGGTGGCCAAAGATCTCCTGGCGCAGGAGACGCACCGTTGGATCGAGAAAGGGCTGACGAAAGAGGAGCTCGCTCAGATGCTGGAGTTCTATGACAAGGAAATGGAGGGGAAACGCGGTGGGGGTAAGTGAAAAATGGAAAGGAACGCATGAACAAGATCGAGGCGATCAAGTCGGAGCGGGACGGGTTAACGGTGCGCGACATGATCGCACGGTATGCGCAAACAGGGTGGGAGACCATTCCCGAGGACGATATTCAACGGTTGAAATGGTACGGGCTGTTCTTGAGAAATCCCACGCCGGGCTATTTCATGTTGCGCGTGCGCCTGCCAGGCGGACGAACCACGTCGGCGCAGCTCGAGACGCTGGCGGAGATCGCGCTGCAATACGGCAACGGTGTCGTCGATGTGACCACGAGACAACAAGTACAACTCCGGCATCTGACGATTGAGAATGTGCCAGCGGTGTTCGCCAAGCTGGCGGACGCAGGACTCACGTCGCTGCAAACCGGTATGGACACCGTCCGCAACGTCATGACCTGTCCGGTGGCGGGCTTGAATCCAAATGAATTGCTGGATGGCACGGATATCGTGCGTGCCATCAACCAAGAGGTATTGGACAATCCCGCCTATACGAATCTGCCCCGCAAGTGCAATATTGCCGTGACCGGTTGTCCGGACAATTGTCTCCATACGGAGACGCAAGACATTGCGCTGGTGCCGGCCTATCACGATTTGGGGTATGACAAGTGTTACGGGTACAACGTGTTCGTCGGGGGGAAATTGGGGTCGGGTGGCTATCGAATTGCAAGTTCGCTCGATATGTTTGTGAATCCGGCAGAGGCCTTCGAGGTCTGTCGGATCATCCTCCACATCTACCGCGACCATGGGCCGCGCGAGAATCGCACGCAAGCGCGTCTCGCGTTTCTCGTGGAGTCGTGGGGCGAGGCGCGGTTGCGGCAAGAGGTCGAGGTACGTATGGGGCGGACCCTGCCGGCGGCAGGCGCCGACGCCAGGGTGGCGGGCGAGCGTGATCACATCGGTATTTTTCGTCAAAAGCAACGAGGCATGAACTATATCGGGCTCAAGGTGTTGGTCGGTCGCGTCAAGGCGGCCGATCTTCGGAACATCGCCGCACTGGCGGCTCGGTACGGCACGGGCGAAGTGCGACTCTCGCCGGCGCAAGCCTTCATGATCCCTCATATCAGCGACCGGCTCGTGGGCGAACTGGCGGAAGAGCCGCTGGTGAAGCAATTCGCCTATAACCCATCGGCCCTGTACAAGGGACTCGTCAGCTGCGTGGGGAGCGACTATTGCAATCTCGCTGTCATCGAGACCAAAAGCCGGGCCGTCGAAACGGCGCAGGCCTTGGAGCGCAAGCTGGGCGATGGCCTCAAACCTATCACCCTGCATTGGTCCGGTTGTCCGGCCGGATGCGGAAACCATCTGGTTGCGGACATCGGGCTCTTGGGAAAGAAGGCGAAGGTGGACGGCAAGGTCGTTGATGCTGTGGATGTGTTCGTGGGCGGGCGCTCTGGTCCCGATCCCAAGCTCGCCACGAAGATCATGGAAGATGTGCCCTGCGACCGGCTTCCTGCGGTGTTGGAGACGCTCATGCCCTACCACACGCGAGACAAAATGCATCGCGTACGCGGGAAGGCAGCGCCCAAGGCTACGGGAGCGTCGAAGTCGGCGGCATCCTGGAACGAGACGACCGGACTCACGCCTCAACCGCTCTCGGCGTAGCCTGCCCCCGAAAGGCTTGTAGTAGCCCGCGAATTCTCGATTGCCGAAGAAGGTCTCGTGAATCATGCGGGTTAGG
>JACQHN010000494.1 GCA_016199015.1 Nitrospira defluvii | reverse complement strand
GATGAGTTGCTTCGCCTGGACGGAGGCAACACCGACCTGAGCCAACCTGTCGTGGACCTGTTGAACAGTTATGATTCCGTCCTGGTTATTACGGACAAAGAGGGAGTGGCGACCATTCAAGGCGTCGATGTGATGTCGCACACCGCGCAACCCGCGGCGCCGCCCGGCATTGAAGTTCGAGTTTGCAGAAATCGGTGAACAGTACATGAGTCTTCCGGCGCGACGCCCGCCGGAAGCACGAGGATTGCCATCCGGTTCGTCGCGGGGAGTCTCTCAGACTCTGAGTATTTTGTGAGTTTAGACGCCGAACCAAGCGTTGCATTTGACCGGGCCGGCATTACGGTTTTTCGAGACATCACGTTCCTTGCAGCCGGCCCGGCAAGTGAACGCGGTCGTTAAGCGTCATTAAACACAATGCAATCCAACATGCATATCCTGGAATTCGAATACGTGATCGAGCGAGAGTTGAGTGAGATCATCGAAGAGCGCTACCCACTTGACTGGAAGGAGGATGTCATTACACACGAACTGGCTCGGCGATTTCGAAGCCGCTTCCGACGCATAACTCTTCACGGCACTCGGTATCCGCTCGAGGTCGAGTGGGAGGTTTACAAGCTCCATGGCTCCCGAGAGACTGCTCATGGGGATATCGGCCTGCTCATCCGCTACAAGCTCCCTACAGGGACACTTCTTGAGGGTGCTGGATTCCTCGAAGCGAAAATCAGAGCACGAGACTCCTCAAGTTTTCCCCAAGCCCGGCCCGACCAAGTAAAGCGTATTCTTGCCCGGTCGCCGCAGACGCGTCTCCTTCTTTATGACTACCGGCCTGTTCCGGTGCTCGACGAGCCATTCGACATCGACTTTGACTGGGATTTCTTTCCGCACCCTCTCTACCGCAGGCACTTAGACCGCAGCCGCGTCACACACGGTCCTGTACTTCCGCTGCAGTTGGCGGCGACCATCAACCAATACGATGATACGCTTTATCGCTTTTGTCACTCTTTGGCGCATCAGTTCTCTCGCCGCTATTTTCACCTCCATGACTTGGATTTCAGCCAGTCCGCCATCCAAACAGTGAAGGGCTTTCCAGCAGACTTAGATAGCCCGAACATCATAATGGTCATTCGCGCAGCAGTTCGCGGCCAAGAGTTGCCAGAGGAGTTTCGACCTAGCGATGATCGCTACGGCGCGATCGAATGACGCCTAACCACAGGCTGCAGCGGGCGCAGAAAAGCTGGGCCGCTGAGCCTGACGTTAGGTGCTCAATATGTCCGCTTACAGCAAAGAAATGGGAAAACAAAGGGGTCTGACCCCTTAGGTCATCCCCTAGAAGGCGCGATCATGGCTATCCTCGAAGAACAGCTCGGAACCGACCTTGCGGCGCTGGGGCGTGAGGAAGAAATCTTCCCCGCACGCAGCTTCAATGAAGTAACTATTCCATTCTTCTGCAGAGCTGACGCCAGCGAATGAACGCGCCTAACTCGCGCTGCAGCGGGCCGTCATCGGCAAGCCGTTGTTCGCTGCTCATGTCATACGTTAGGTAGATAGATAGAAAGGAGTTTGTCCACGTGCGATGTCGGGTGCGTATTCCATGAGCGACACTAGCATCCTCGCAATCAGGCGTCTCCTAGAGTTTGTTCGCAGTGCGCCGTACCCGGACCTACCTCCAGCATTCACGTTCTCTTGCGCGGCAGGGCAAATCCAAGATTTGCGTGGTGTGGTGTGGGCAAGCCTCGAGATTTTACTTGAAGACGAAATTAGGAAACGTGACCCCAATAGGTCGGCCAAGCTGGTGAAAAGAGTTACGTCCATGGAACAGGCGGGCAACCCGACTGCTTCCATGATCCATCCCTGGACCCTCGATGATGCTTTCAATTTGGGCCTATTGACCGACGACGAACGTGGTGCTCTGATCTCCATGGCGGGCTCGCGACTTAGATGTAAAATCCATCGAGACGATGATGTTTCACTGATTCTTCAAGAGCTCGAAAGCGAGGTGGAGACGCTGGGACGTGTGTTGATTCGTTGCTCGCGTCCTGCGGAAAGCCATCAGAGAAAGTCGGAACCACCTCCTGCATGTAGTGAGAATCCGAACCCGAACCCAAACGTCAATCAGGCCCAAGTTCAAGAGGCCCTCGAAGTGCGGCTTAAGGGTACATTCGAACGAGAGATCCCGGGAACCCTCGGACGAATCTACGTCTTCAAGTACCCGCCAAGCACGATCCCCGAACGCATTGCCGTTAAGACGATCGACCCGGCACGAATCAAGGACTCTACATCAATCAGTGCTGTTGGACGATTGGCCCACGAGGTGAAACACTGGATCGCCTATCGGCATTCACCGTTCATCATCGCACCATTGTTCACTGAATTCATCTACGGCTGGCCGTATATTGCCATGCCCTACTGTGAACGCACATTGCGTGAGTACATCGACGGAATTGTGCCGAAAAACGGGTTGCCGGAGGCACTTGCCCTGATGGTCCAAGTTATCTGTGGACTCGAATACGCACGCGAACGTGGGCTAACAGCACATCAGGATCTCAAGCCTGAGAATGTTCTTCTCCAGGACTTGCCGAAACGTTTCGCATCATCCGAAGACTATCCTTTTCACTGGCGTGCGAAGCTAGCCGACTTCGGCCTGGCAAACGGATATCTCGAACTCAACGTTCGGTGGGGCAGCCGCCCGTATTTGGCACCCGAACAATACGACACCAACGCAGACCTCTCTCAGGTCGACATATTCGCCTGCGGTGTCATGCTCCATGAACTTGTAACCGGGGGCCATCCGATTGGGGAGGTCACATCAGAGGTCTGGCCTAACCCACCTGAAAATTCAAAAAAATGGAAGCATGAAGAAATATGGAAGAAATGGGCCCGGTCCGACGACAAACTTCTCGGTAAGTCTTCTGCTGAACTGGAGCCCGTCCACGACCTTGTGGTCGCCTGCCTTTCCACGGAACCTCGTCAGCGACCCTCGCTTGAATCGTTCAAACAGTCAATACTCCACGCACTCAAGCAAATTGATCCAGCCGCACGCGAGGCTCTCCTCATGGTGCTTGCGAAAGGCCAATGCGACGCAATTTATTCCGAGACACTCGGTGCTGCCGACATAGCTCGCTACCAGCAGGACAACATTGATC
>JACQHN010000486.1 GCA_016199015.1 Nitrospira defluvii | reverse complement strand
CCCAAATGGAAAGATCAGGCATTGGCGAATGGGGTGGCCATCGATCTGCGAATAGAACTGGACGTGGTGCCGCCGGTGGTCGGCCACGAGTCGGAGTTACGTGAAGTGCTGACCAATCTGGTGTTTAATGCCGTCGATGCGATGCCGAAGAGCGGCGCGATCACCCTTCGTACCAAGGCCGATGGCGAATACGTGCGCCTGGAAGTCAGTGACAGCGGCACAGGAATGACCGAGGAGGTACGCCAGCGGTGTCTTGAGCCATTCTTTTCGACCAAGGGTGAGAAGGGAACAGGGCTCGGGCTTGCCATGGTCTATGGCATCATCCGTCGGCTCCGTGGAACGATCGACATCACCAGTGAGCTCGGCAACGGGACCACGTTCAGTATTCGACTCCCGATTCAATCGGACCCGCAAGCAGGCCCGCAGGCTGAAGGAGCCAATCTGGCGGGCGTTCAGTTGGAGGTGCTGGTCGTGGATGACGATCCCTTGGTGGGTCGCGTCACGAGCGAGTATGTGCGGGTGGCCGGGCACCGTGTGGAGTTCGCCGGGAGTGCCGCAGAGGCCATCAAAGTGTTTAACCCTGAGCGGGTGCATGTGGTCGTCACGGATCACGGGATGCCGCATATGACGGGTAGACAGCTGGCCGAGGTGATCAAGAAGGTCTCGCCCGACACGACCATTGTCTTGCTGACAGGGGGTGATCAAACCGATGAAGAGGCATCCTCCGCTGCAGTGGATGTCGTGTTGAGCAAGCCTCTGACCATGGCGTCACTCCAGCAAGCCTTGTCCCGGATCACGATCAGAACCTGGGCCCCAGCCGAGAACAGAAAAGAAATTGGTGACGCGGCGTGACAGTGCTATCGTTACATCAACGGGGATAGCCCCAGCCACACGCTACGTGGAGCACCTATGCAAGACCTCGACCTCACGACCATCAAACTGCTGTTGGTAGACGACGAAGCATCCGGCACCAAGTTGATGGAAGCCATCCTGCGGCAGGCCGGCTATCGTCAGATTACCTCGACGAACGATCCTCGCCAGGCCGTGCAGTTGTATCGAGAGGTGCAACCCGACCTGCTGGCCTTGGACATGAGAATGCCTCACATGACCGGGTTTGAGGTCATGCGGGATCTGGCGCCTTTGATTCCGACGGACGACTACTTTCCGATTCTGATCATTACCGGCGAGTTGGATGCGCCGACCAAGCACAAAGCGCTGGCGGAGGGCGCAAAGGACTTCTTAACGAAGCCCGTCGATCCGACGGAAGTGACCTTGCGGATCAAGAATCAACTGGTGACCAGGCAGCTTCATCGGCAACTGCGCATGCACAATGAACATCTGGAAGCGCAAGTGTTGTTGCGCACGAAAAGTGTGGAACAGACCCAGGGGGATCTGCTCTACCGGTTGGCGCTGGCGTCCGAGTATCGACATGACGTCACCGGATCCCATGCCAAGCGTGTCGGGAAACTGGCCACCCTGTTGGCTGACGCGCGGGGCCTGCCGCCTGAACAGATCGAACTGATCAAGAAAACGGCGCCCCTGCATGACGTGGGCAAGATTGGAATCGCCGACAGTGTCTTGCTGAAGGGAGGCCTTTACACCGACGCAGACCGAGCCGCCATGAAACCGCATACCAAACTCGGCTGGAAGTTGCTGTCGGGCAGTCGATCTCCCTTGTTGCAAATGGCCGCGGAGATTGCGCTGACTCATCACGAGCGATGGGATGGGACCGGATTTCTTGGAATGAAAGGGCCGCAGATTCCGCTGCCCGGTCGGATTGTGACAGTCGTGGACGCCTTCGATGCCATGACACAACGGTGTTCATACAAAGAGACGATGACGGTGATGCAAGCCAGGGCCGAGATCGAACGGGAAGGCGGGAAGCAATTCGATCCGGACCTCGTCGCACTGTTCTTGATGGTGATCGACCGTGAGGGGAATAATTTGGTGTCAGAACCCAAGCCGGTCACATTAGTTGCCTAGCCCTCCTGCCTAAGCCTGACCTCTCATCCATCCTGCTGTGCGCTAACCGACGTCTCTTCAATACGCCTTGACCAATCCCCGCCGATTTTTGTAGGATCGGTAGCACGAAATTAAAATTCATAACACGTAGGTGTGTCCCATGAAGAAGCTTGTCCGATTCGGCGTGTCACTCGATCAGCATCTCCTCGTGGATTTCGATCGCCTGATCGAGCGGCGCAAGTATACCAACCGCTCCGAAGCGATCCGCGACCTGATTCGGGATAACCTTGTCGGGCAGGAGTGGGACGAGAACAAAGAGACGGTGGCCACGATTACGTTCGTCTATGACCATCACGTGCCGGATCTGACAAGAAAGCTCACTCACATTCAGCACGATTTTCAAGGTCACATCATGGCTGGGATGCACGTCCACCTCGACCACGATCACTGTCTTGAAGTCCTGGTGGCCAGAGGCAAGGGGGCCGCCATTCGCAACGTCGCCGACGCCTTGCTGAGTGTCAAAGGCGTGAAGCATGGGAAGCTAACCATGACGACGACCGGCAAGGGGCTCAGCCTCTAATGACGATTTGTGTGGTGGATGGACGGGGCGGGGGGCTGGGCAGTCGGGTGGTCGAGGGACTGCGGGATGTGGCGGCAGACGGTCATGTCGTCATTGGCCTGGGACTCAATCGAGTGTCGGCGGAGGCGATGAAACGGGCCGGCGCCACCTCGATTGAAACGGCTCCGCAGATGATCCATCGTCGGCTCGATGGCGCGGATCTGATCGTGGGTTCGTTGAGTCTTCTCATGCCAGGATCCATGTTGGGCGAAGTGACGCCCGCTCTTGTGCAAGCGGTGCTGGAGTCTTCCGCGAAAAAGATGCTGCTCCCCATCAATAAACGGAAGGTCGAAGTCGTCGGCGCCGAGGGACGAACCCTCGATGCGTTGATCGACCATGCCGTTCAGCGTATTGCGTTTCTGCTCAGGCCGATCGCCTAAGACGAGGCCGCTCGTCTTCTTTCTTCCCCTATTCCACAGTCAGATCACGAGGGTCTGAGCCGGACGAGAGGGGCTGCGCGTCAATCCTTGTGAGCGCCTCATCCGTTCATGTGATCTGATTAGGAGTCGTTATGCGGTGGTTTGGGTACTGGATCGGAACAGGCGCGATGGTGCTGTTCGCCAATATGGCGGCCTGGGCGCATGATCCGGATATGCCGGATGTCGAAGTGTCTGAAGTGAGTATTGAGGCGGATCGTCCCGTCGCGGCCTCGTCTCAGCAATTCATTCCCGATAAAGAATACGTGATGCAACCCCAAGGACGTCCGGCGCAAGTGTTGCGTCTGATTCCAGGACTGGTTGCCGTGGAGCATTCGGGCGGAGCAGGGAAAGCCGACCAGTACTTCCTGCGCGGGTTCGATGCAGACCATGGCACGGATGTCGCGTTCTTCGCCGACGGCATGCCGATCAATTTGCGGTCCCATGCGCATGGCCAAGGGTATGCCGATTTGAATTTCATCATCCCCGAAACGATTGAAGGCCTGGATGCGTATAAGGGGGCCTATCACGTCGAATTCGGCGACTTCAATACGGCCGGCGCGGTCAATTTCAGAACTCGCGAGGTGGTCCGCGAAGGAATGGTGGAGGCGGCCGGCGGGCAATTCGACACCCAACGGTATCTGTTGATGTTCTCTCCCACGAAAGACAAGGTTCGGACGCTTTTTGCCGCGGAGGGTTATTACACCAACGGGCCGTTTCAAAATGACAATCGCTATTTTCGGACGAATCTTTTAGGCAAGGCGACCATGAACCCGACCCCCCGGTCGGAGTTGAGCCTCACGGGAACCTTCCAAAAATCTCAATGGAATGCGTCAGGTGAAATTCCTCTGCGGGCGGTGCAGGACGGGACGCTCGACCGGTTCGGGGCCATTGATCCGTCCGAGGGAGGAAACACGATTCGCTCCACGGCCCGTCTGAATTACCACTACGATACCCCGTCCGGAGGCCGATTCTTCGCGAACGCCTATGGGCAGTATTACAAGTTCGATCTCTTGACGAACTTCACCTTCTTTCTCAACGACCCCGTCAATGGAGACGGCATTCAGCAGTCCGACCGGCGGGTGGTGTATGGGGGCGACGTGGGCTATCGACAGGCCGGCCAGGTCATGGACATGGAGAGTGCCGTGACGGTCGGCGTACAATCGCGTGTGGACAATATCCATGCACGCCTGGGCACGCACACGACGCGCAACCCTATAGGGACGACGATTGATAGCGATATTCTCGAAGCGTCCTATTCGCCGTTTGTGAAGCTGGAGGTGCAGCCGATATCGTGGATGCGATTGACGGGCGGTGTGCGAAGCGAGCTCTTCACCTTTGATGTTCGAAATCGTTGCCCCGATTGCCCCGAACAGCCGGCCGGGAGGACGAACAGCGGGCTGGTGCTGCCCAAGGCCAATGTGATGCTCGGGCCCTGGTTCCGCACGGAATTCTTTGCCAACTATGGTGAAGGTTTTCACAGTAACGATGCGCGATCCGCCGTCATGCCCGGCTCGGCGCCGCTTGCCAGGGCCAAGACCTATGAAGTGGGACTTCGATCAAAGCCTTGGGGAGCGGAGGGTCTGGAATTCATCGCGACCTTGTGGGCCATCGATCTCAAATCCGAGCTGTTGTTCGTCGGGGATGAGGGGACGACCGAAATTCGCGGCGCGACGCGGCGACGCGGGGTGGAAGTGGCGGCACGAGGGCAGATTGTCGGCCCGCTCTATTTTAACGGCAGCGTGACCTGGTCACACGCGGAGTTCAAGAACGGCGATGCGATTCCACTGGCGCCTGAACTCACCGCTTACGGAGCGCTCATCCTGCGCTGGCCGGAAGGATTGACCTCGCAACTCCAAGCGACCTACATGGGGGTACGCCCATTGATCGAAGATAGAAGCATGAAATCGCCATCCTGGCTGGACGTCGACCTGTCTGAACGCTATCAGATCCCGGTGAAGCTTGCGCATGGACGTCTCGAAGCGTTTCTCTTCGTTCAGAACCTGTTCAATACCAAATGGGAACAAGCTGTCTTTGCGTTTGAGTCGAGACTCAGAAATGAAGCGGCGGGCGTAACCGACATTCACTTTGTGCCGGGGAATCCGCGAATGGTTATGGGGGGCGTCGCATGGTATTTTTAGCAGGCTGCTGTGCGGCCAATGTTCAATGATCAATGGAAAATGTTGAATTGAAAGATCCATCGTCCACCAGTAACATTCATTATTCACTATTG
>JACQHN010000485.1 GCA_016199015.1 Nitrospira defluvii | reverse complement strand
CGGACATCTATGGGAACCGGATCAACCCTCGGCCTGATTCAAAACAAACTGTCCTCCGCACGGTCAGTCACCGTGCTCACCGGCGCCGGAATTTCCGCCGACAGCGGCGTACCGACTTTTCGCGGGACCGACGGACTCTGGCGGAACTTTCGCGCAGAAGATCTCGCCACACCTGAAGCCTTCGAACGTGATCCCCGCCTCGTGTGGGAATGGTACAACTGGCGGCGTGAACTCATCGCCACCAAACGACCCAACCCCGCGCACGATGCCGTGGCGCAGATGGAGCAACGATTCGACCGGTTTTGGCTCATCACGCAGAATGTGGATGGCCTGCACCGCGACGCCGGCTCCCGTATGCTGTCCGAGATTCACGGCAATATCTGGATGGTCCGCTGCACTCAATGCGGACGCCTGGCTGAGAATCGAGACGTACCCATCACCATTCTTCCACTCTGCACCAGCTGCAGCGGGCTGCTCCGCCCGCACATCGTCTGGTTTGGAGAGTCACTCGCCGAGCAGGATCTAGCAGCCAGCGAGGCCGCCCTACAGTCCAGCGACCTGTGCCTGATTATCGGCACGTCCGGCCTGGTGTATCCGGCGGCAGGGTTTGCCTCGATCGCCAAACAGGCCGGCGCCTTCGTCGTGGAGATCAATCTCGATCCCACACCTCATTCAGGGATCGTCGATGCGGCGCTTCAGGGCCGGGCGAAGGATCTGGTCCCGTTGCTACTGCAGGCGTGAGAGAAGCGGCAGCAGGTCGTTGAGGTTGGCGATTGTGGTCCCGTTCGAAGGACGCGCCGACTCCCCGCGCGCCAACAGCACCCCGGTCAGGCCGACGCTCTGCGCACCCTTCACATCGTCCCGTTCACTATCGCCCACGTGCAGCGCATCCGTCGGATCGACGGCATGCTTGTCTAAGGCCTGCTGAAAAATACGTGCGGACGGTTTGGCGGCATGAGCCAGACTCGAAATGGTGATCGTATCGAAGAGCTCGGCAATTCCCAACCCACGCAAGACGGAAAACAATCGCGAGTCAAAGTTTGAGATGATGCCCAGCTCGAATCCTTGCGCTTTCAGCGTCGCCAGCACATCTCGCGTCTCCGGAAACAGCCGCCACGAATCCGGTCGTTCAAACACCGCAAACACCTCCTCAAAAAACTCGTCGAAGCCTTCGAACATCCCAACGCGATAAAACACATTGTGCACGATGTCGAACCACCACAAGCGCTCGGATTGCTTGATGGCCGCCGGTTCCGTGGCGGCAAACACCGGCGGGGGCGCCTCCCGAAAGGCCCGCCCGAAGGCCGCTTTGATCGAGCCTAACGACTCTCCGGTCTTCTTAAACCCATGTTTTTCGGCGTACTGCAAGTAGATGTCCGCAACGGACCCATGAATGTGGAACAGGGTGTCGGCGGCATCAAAAAACACGACTTGAATGCGACTCTGGGTCATCGTGATCTGTGGCTCCTCAGGATCCGGCTCAGGGATTAGTTGCGCCGTCCGGCATGACAGCCGGATTCTAGCAGGACGGTGAAAACAACTGCCAGCTTTGCGTCCGACCATCGAGCACCCTACGCCTGGCTGGTTTCGGCGTTTTCTTTGACAGTTTTCCAGGCCTTTGCTAGCGTCGCACTAGCTGTGAAACTGGGGTGAGCGAGATGGGTGCTAGCATCTTTGTGGTCGATAGTAGTCCTGCCGTCCGTCGCATGGTGGAAGAGATTTCTATCCGCGAAGGTTATGAGGTCATTGGGTTTCAGGATGGCCCGAAAGCCCTGGAAGCGGCTCGCAAAATCAGTCCCTCGCTCATCCTCGCCGACTTTCACCTTGAGAACATCACCTTCTCGGGCTTCTGCAAGGAGATCAGCAAACTCGACAATTTGGCGGAAACATTGCTCATCTCACTCGTAGACCCATCCGACAAGCTGGATGAAAGCAAGCTGCGCGCCCTTGGTGTCCGAGCTTTTCTCAAGAAACCCTTCCAGCGTGAGCAACTTCTCGACACGATTAACGGCATACTGAACGACGCCACTGGCAAACAGGGCGGCGGAAGACCTGCGAAGCCTCGCATTTGGCCACCCGTCTCCACGGCCACCAACGATGAAGATGACGAGTCGACGCGGAATGCATCCGCCGATGACGCCCCCTACGACGAAACGGAGAAGGAACCGACTGCCATGTCCCCATTACCCTCTCAAGCTGCAAACCCCGCCCCTTCCGGTGCCGCGCCGGCCATGGCCGACGGCGACGCGATGATGAAGGGACTGTTCGATCATCTCTTACAATCGGTCGTGCTGCAAGCCGATCGGAAGATCACTGACCTGCTGCTGCCGGCCATTACCAGGGAAGTGGCTGGACAAGTGGAGATCGCCGTGCGATCGGCGGTACAGACGGAAGTGACAAAACAGCTCGCCGAGGCACTCGCTCCGGAACGTCTACAGAGCGTCATGCGGGACCTCATTCAAGAGGAATTGCGACGTCAGACCACGGCCCAAGTCGCCGACGTTGAAGCGACGGTCCGCCAAGCCGTCTCGGACCTGGCACCTGCATTCCTGGAACAGTCTGCAGAGAAGCGACTGGGCGACCTCACGGAGACCGGGGTGAAGAAGCACCTGCCGGAAGCCCTGCAAGCACATCTTGGAATGATCGACCAACTGGTCAAGAAGGAAATCGAGCATGTCGCCGCGAACTGCGCGCGGCAGGCGGCCGATGACATTATCCACGAAATGGCGAAGGATCCAATCCAGCAGGCAGTTCAGCGGATCGTTCCGGAAGTAGCAGACACTCAGGTACGGGCAGAGATCAAGCGATTGAGCTCCGCCGACTAACGTCTCGCTCGCCTACCCTCGCTTCACTTTTTTTGCTGCCGCACGACGGGTCTTGGCCAGCCCCTTCACACGCGCCACGTTCTTCCGATGCTTCTTGCGAGTTTTGCGATCCTTCTCTCGTCCCCTCGGCATAGTCTCTCCTTCAACGGTTATGGGCTTAGGCTGGCGCTATGGGTCAACCTACTGAATCGCCGGATGTATATCACAGGGCTTCAGTCCGCCACAACCTTTTGAACCACGATAGACGACTCGCCGTTATCTTGTGAGCTCACACGGCGCATGTTAAGATGCGCCCGCGTCGCGGCTCAGACGCATTGAAACAGTTAGGACCACGGAAGAATATCCCCACAGGATGCTCAAAATAGCCGTCCTCTTAGTCCGCCGTTCGTGAAACGCGAGCAACCTGAATGCTCAATGTTTAGTGTTAAATGTTCAATTGAGTATAAATCTAATTGAAAATTGAGCATTGAGAATTGAACATCTGCATCGAGATACGCTTCACGGATGTCGAGAACGCCGCCGGCGGACTTTTTCATCCTGTTAGGGCTCCGACTTGATGCGGCAGGTCCCTTGCGCATAATGGGCCGCCATCTTTTCAACATCAAACGGCAGACCCTCCAGCGAAGCCCGCCGCGGAAACGCATACTCCTGTTCAAGCCAGCGCTTCCGCATCTCGTGAAGCCGGCCCGACTCGTCCAATTGCAACAACAGGTCGTTGACCAGCCACCGCAGCCGGTAGCTCTCCTCAGCCATCGCCACCGCATAATGGCCCTTGGTGAAGAACAATGGCGTGCCATTGTCGCGAGTCAACAACGACCAATCTTTGCGAACCCGTTTGACCATGTATTCCAGTACCGGGTGAGCGCCAAGAATCACGTCGATTGGCGGATTCGCCGGCGAGTCCGCATATTCGAACGCGGCCGGAAGAGAGTCACAGACGATCAGCCGGCTGGCGTTCAGATTCGCCGCCGCATAATGATGCGCGCTCGTGCCCTCCTGAACCGCGATCGCCACCCCATCCAAGGCATGGCTGGTCCCTGCCAGTCTGTCGGGAGAGGGATGGATCGCCTGATCCCGGAGATTCGCCTGCACCCGGTCGAGCACCTCACGATGCCTCGCAATGCCGCCGATCCCGCCGCCATAGAAATAGGGATTCGAATAGGCGACGCCGGCTCGATCCGGCGCGGGGATATTGGTCGCGACCGCAGAGACGAACCAATCCAGCTGCCCCTCGTTCAACAATCTGAAGAGATCTCTGAACCGCACCAGATG
>JACQHN010000475.1 GCA_016199015.1 Nitrospira defluvii | reverse complement strand
CCGGCCTCGATGAGCTGCTCCGAAGGGGGAGGGCAAACGGGATCCCGCTCGAAGACATATCCGAAAAAGACGCCAAAGCCATTGAACCTCGTGTCAAGACCTGCGAACGCGCATTGTTTTCGCCGGCGACGTCGACGGTTGATCCTTCCCTCGTGATGCAGGCCATGAAGAAGGATGCAGTCGATGAGGGTGTGCAACTCCATTGCGGGGTCCGATATCTCGGATCGTCCAAGGGGCAGGTGAAGACAACACAAGGCACTCACGAAGTCGGATATCTTGTAAACGCTGCCGGCCTCTATGCGGACCGCATCGCTCGGGACTTTGGACTCTCAGCGCACTATCGCATTCTTCCCTTCAAGGGGTTGTACCTCTATTCCAGTGAACTGGCCGGGTCGATTCGCACAAACATCTACCCTGTGCCGGATCTGAAGAATCCGTTCCTGGGTGTACACTTCACGGTGGCTGCCAGCGGAAGAGTCAAGATCGGACCGACAGCCATTCCCGGGTTCTGGCGGGAGCAGTATGGGGGGATCGCGAACTTTCACTGGGACGAATTTCTCGAAGTGGCCTTGCGAGGGGTGGGGTTGCTGGCCAATTCCAATTTTGATTTCAGAATGTTGGCGCTCAAGGAACTGGCAAAATATTCAAAATCGAAGATGGTGGCGCTGGCCGGCGAGTTGGCGGAAGGGGTCAAGCCGGAGCATTACCTGAACTGGGGAAAGCCTGGCATCCGGGCGCAATTGGTTGATATCAGGAAGCGTAAGCTCGAAATGGATTTTGTGTTAGAGGGCGACCGGCACTCTATGCATGTGCTGAATGCCGTGTCGCCTGCTTTTACCTGCGGGCTTCCGTTTTCAGAGCACGTGTGTGAACGCATCCAGACTGTCTTGAACTGAGGGGGCAAGCATGAAGGTCCTGGTCACAGGAAATATGGGGTATGTCGGCCCCTTGGTTTTGCGTCGTTTACGAGAGTCTCATGCTGGCGCCGAACTGCTCGGCTACGACATGGGTTATTTTGCTCATTGTTTGACGGGGACCGAGCGGTTTCCGGAGAGCCGGGCAGATGTTCAGTACTTCGGGGATATCCGCAGAGTTCCAGAGGAAATTCTTCACGGAGTCGACGCGGTGGTTCATCTCTGTGCGATTTCCAACGATCCCATGGGAGCCCTGTTTCAGGACGTGACGCTCGATATCAATCATCGAGCCAGCATCGATCTTGCCAACAAGGCAAAGAAGGCCGGAGTCAAGAAATTCGTGTTCGCGTCAAGTTGCAGCGTGTATGGTTTTGCTGAAGGCGGCCCTCGTCGAGAAAACGATGCGCTCAATCCCTTGACCGCATACGCCAAGTCGAAAGTCTTCACGGAGCGCGACCTGGCTCCACTTGCGTCGCCCACGTTTACGGTAACCTGCCTTCGCTTCGCGACGGCCTGCGGGATGAGCGATCGGTTGCGGCTCGATCTTGTACTCAATGATTTCGTGGCCAGTGCCGTCGTGTCCAAGCGCATCGATATCTTGAGCGATGGAACTCCGTGGCGGCCTCTGATCCATGTCAAAGATATGGCCCGGGCGATCGATTGGGCTGTCCAGCGAGACTCCGGTGAAGGCGGCGCGTTCTTAACCCTCAATGCCGGCAGTGATGCCTGGAACTATCAAGTGAAGGATCTGGCGGCTGCGGTCGCGAAGCTCGTTCCGAATGTGGAGGTATCGATCAATAAGAATGCTCAGCCGGACAAGCGGTCTTATCAAGTCTCCTTCCAGAAGTTTGCTCAATGCGCGCCGAAATTTCAACCGCAAGTTGATCTCCTTGGAGCCGTGACCGAACTGAGGGACAGCCTCCAAGCCATGAGGTTCAACGACCCGGATTTTCGCAACTCACAGTTTGTGCGTCTCAACGTCCTCAAACGTCTGACAAACGACGGACATCTGACGAAGGATCTTACCTGGGCGAACCGTTCCATTGCAGAAAGGGCCTAGCCTGATCTCGTCATCGAGGTTCAAGGCACCTCTGCCCCAGCCGGAATGGAACGCTGCGGGCGACGGCGTCACTGCCACCTAATGGGGAAAAGGAGAAAATGATGGTCAAGCCAGGTGTCAAGAGCATGCTCCGCAAAGTTCTGTCGTTGGCGGAGGGAAGCGGTGACTCAAATCTGAATCCAGATGCACCCTTGCCGGCGTTTAACGGCAGAAACGACTGGATCTGCGCGGCCATGGATCAGATCGAACGCGACCCGATTTGCGCGCGCCGCCCGCAATATATCTATGGGGTCCTGCGGGCCGCTTCCCATGCCAGAGTGCTTGGCCTCCCGCGGGTGTCCGTCATCGAATTCGGGGTCGCGGGGGGGGGCAGGACTCATCTCCATGGAACGAAGCGCGGAGCGAGCGGAGGAGCTGACGGGCGTTGGAATCGATGTGTACGGGTTCGATACAGCAACGGGATTGCCTAAGCCGCAGGACTATAGAGACATGCCCAACAAGTGGCTTGAAGGGTATTGGCCCTGTGACGTCGATGCCCTCAAGAAGGAGCTGCATCGGGCCAAGTTGGTAATAGGACAAATCAAAGATACGGTATCGGGGTTTCTCGCCCAACGCCCGCAGCCGGTCGGCTATGTGGCTATCGATGTGGCGACATACTCGTCGGCCAAGGAGGCCTTGAAAATTTTTGACGGGGACCACGGGCTGTTTTTACCTCGCGTCGACTGCTTGTTCCGCAGTGCATGCAAGCTCGATACAAGCGAGTTCGTCGGTGAACGGCTCGCAATTTCCGAGTTCAATGCGGTAAACGGCATGAAGAAAATCTCTCCCTTCTATTCTGCCAGACACTATGTTCCGGGAAGGCACTCCGGCTACGGCGCCCTATGGCCGGACATGCTCTTCATCCTCCATCTGTTCGACCATCCGTTGTACAACGCCTCCGATGAATTGGCGCAATCCTCGCTCATGGATGTTAAAGGGAGCGATCTGGCGTTGCCGGTAGCCAAGGCGCCTCAGAAGCAATGAAACGGCGATATTCGTTCGTGCCGGTAGCGGGCGTGTTGCCAGAGTGCACTCTCCGGCGATGTGACACCTCAACCGTAGGAGAACTATTGTGACTGTACGAGCCTGTCGATTCTGTGATGCGCCTCTGGAGCGGTCGTTTGTGGACCTGGGCATGTCGCCGCTCGCGAACTCCTATGTCAAAGAGGAGCAGGTTCATGCCATGGAACCGTTTTTCCCGCTCCATGTATATGTCTGCGAGAAGTGCCTGCTGGTCCAGTTGCCGGAGTGGTCCAGCCCCGACAACATCTTTTCGGACTATGCCTACTTCTCCTCCTTTTCGACCTCCTGGCTGGAACATGCCAAGCGCTATGTCGAGATGATCGTGGAGCGGCTGCGCCTCAACAAGCAAAGCTTCGTGGTCGAGATCGCCAGCAACGACGGGTACCTGCTGAAGAATTTTGTCGCCAAGCACATCCCGGTACTCGGCATCGAGCCGGCCGCGAATGTGGCGAAGGTGGCCGTCGAAAACGGTATTCCCAGCCTGGTGAAATTCTTCGGCGAGCAAGTCGCAACAGGGCTGGCCAAAGAGGGTAAACAAGCTGACCTCATCATCGGGAACAACGTGCTGGCCCATGTCCCCAAGTTGAACGACTTCGTCCGCGGCTTAAAAACGCTGCTCAAGCCGGCGGGTGTCATCACGATGGAATTCCCACACTTGATGCAGTTGATGGGGCAGAATCAATTTGACACGATTTATCACGAGCATTTCTCATATTTTTCGTTCCTGGCGGTCGAACGGATCTTCAGCGCGCACGGGCTCACGTTGTTCGATGTCGACGAAGTGCCGACTCATGGTGGCTCTCTCCGGATCTATGGTCGTCATCCGGAAGACATATCCAAGCCGGTCAGTCAGCGAGTGAAGGAGCTGCGAGGACGAGAAGAGAAGGCCGGGTTCGGGAATCTCGAACACTATCTGTCGTTTGGGGAGAAAGTCGTCGAGATCAAAAACCAGCTTCTTGAGTTCCTCATCAAGGCCAAGCGTGAAGGAAAATCCGTGGTGGGCTATGGGGCGCCCGCGAAGGGCAATACGTTGCTTAACTATTGCGGAGTGAAGTCCGACTACCTGGCCTATACGGTGGATCGCAGCCCCTACAAGCAGCATCACTATTTGCCCGGTGTGCGTATCCCCATTTTTGACCCGGAGCGGCTCAGGACCACGAAGCCCGAGTATCTCTTGATTCTTCCTTGGAACCTCAAAGACGAGATCATGGGGCAAATGGCGTTCATCCGTGAGTGGGGAGGACAGTTCGTGGTTCCGATTCCCAAGGTGCAGGTTCTACGGTGATTTTCAGGGCCACTGACCTGGCAGGCGCCTACGTTGTTGATCTGGAACGGAGCGAGGACGAACGAGGGTTTTTTGCGCGAACGTTTTGCGCGCGAGAATTCCAGACGCATGGCTTGAAGGCGCACTTCGTGCAGTGCAGTACGTCCTTCAACAAAACGAAAGGAACATTGCGCGGCATGCACTATCAGGCCGCGCCACACGAGGAAGCCAAACTGGTCCGTTGTACGATGGGATCGATCTTCGATGTGATAATCGACCTGTGTCCGCAGTCTCCCACGTTCACGCAGCACTTCGCGGTCGAGCTGTCGGCCGCCAATCGCCGAATGCTCTATATCCCGGAGGGGTTTGCGCACGGGTTTCAGACGCTGGAGGACAATACCGAGGTCTTCTATCAGATGTCCGAATTCTTTGTCCCGGATTGCGCCAGAGGCATTCGCTGGAACGATCAGGCGTTCGACATTCGATGGCCTGACGATGTCCGGACCATTTCCATGCGCGATCAACAGTATCCTAATTTTAAAGCCTAGCAGTGCCTTCCTCACTAGTGAGACGGATTCTAGGCGGAAGGAAATCTCTAGGAGCCTGTCTGACATTGCCTTCGTGACGAGGCGAAGGAGGTGCGACCAAATGCGAGGCCGCAGGCCCGGGAAAACCGGAGGTGTATTCGCTGGAATACAGTGAGGAATTTTTCAGGCCGAGAACGACGCAGATGGTTGCGGATCGTTCGCCGCAGTAGAACGGTCAATGTCGGACGGGCTCCTAGCCCGCAT
>JACQHN010000492.1 GCA_016199015.1 Nitrospira defluvii | reverse complement strand
CCATCACGATCTCTTCGAGCGACGTATTTCCAGCCCGTTCACCGATGCCATTGATCGTACACTCCACCTGGCCGGCCCCTGCCATCACCGCGGCGAGACTATTGGCGACGGCCAGCCCCAAATCGTTGTGGCAATGGACGGAAATCACGGCTTGCCCGCTATTCGGTACCGTGTCCTTGATTCTCTTGATCAAGCCGCCGAACTCCTGGGGATTGGCATAGCCCACCGTGTCGGGAATATTGACCGTCCCCGCCCCTGCCGCGATGACCGCTTCGATCACCTCGCACAGGTAGGCTGGATCGGACCGGCTGGCATCCATGGGAGAGAATTCGACATCCTCAACGTAGGTGCGGGCCAATTGCACCATCTCCACAGCACGCCGCTTCGCTTCTTCCCGCGTCATACGAAATTGGTGCTTGAGATGGATATCCGACGTCGAGAGAAAGGTATGGATACGAACCTTTGGCGCGCCCTTCAACGCTTCATAGGCCCTGGTAATGTCTTCCGGTCTGGCCCGCGCGAGACTGCAGACCACCGGCCCCTCAACTTCCTGTGCGATTCGGCGTACCGCCTCGAAATCCCCAGGTGAGCTATAGGCGAACCCGGCTTCAATGATATCTACGCCGAGGCGCGCCAGCTGCTTGGCGATCATGAGTTTCTCTTCGACGTTCATGCTCGCCCCTGGCGATTGCTCACCGTCCCGCAACGTCGTATCGAATATTCTGATCATCCTGGTCATGGCTTGCCTCCCCTTCGGTTAGCTGCACTCTACAGGATGCTCAAACAGGTCGGCCAGCAAGGCCGCAGGCGAAGGAAACACCGGAGGCGTACCCTCTGGGGTACGTTGAGGATGTTTTCGAGCCGAGAACAAAGTTGGAAGCCTGTTTCAGTATCCTGCCAATAAAAAAGCCTCCGCCCCGGGACAGGGACGAAGGCCTTGCGAGCTTCGTGGTACCACCCTGATTCAGCAGCGGATGGCGCATCCCATCCGACTGCCCTTGATTCCGTCCGTGACGTGGACAATTCGGGACTCACTACCACCACCGGGGCTTCACAAGTCCAGCTCAGAGGCGAGTTCGGCAGATAACCGGCTGGTTTGCACCATCCACCAGCTCTCTCAGTTCGGTCAGTTCTGCCTAGTACTCCTCATCACAGCTATTCCTACTCTCTCGAATCCAATACCGGTGAGTCGGTCTTCGCAGCCTGCTTGCCGGCGCTCTTAGTCAGCATCGTCCAGAGACGCGCAACCGGGCCGGACAGAGCATAGCCGGCAAAAGTCACAAATAGCATAGCCTGCGGCCAGGCGACGATCAACATCAGGGCGAGAATGCCCCACACCAGATAGGTAAAATGATCGCCTCGCCTGAACTTCATGTCCTTAAAGCTGCGGTACTTGATCGTGCTCACCATCAAAAACGCCAGCGCAAAGGTAATCACCAAAATTAACAGCGGCTTTACTTCGGCCCCCATCTGCGTGATGTGAAGATCGAAGATCACCAACGACGCAATGACACCGGCCGCCGCAGGAATGGCCAATCCAGTGAAATATTTGCTGTCGGACGTGCTCACCGTGGCATTGAACCGAGCCAGCCGAACCGCCCCCATGGCAACATAGGCAAACATCACTGCCACCCCAAACATCCCTTGCCCACTCAAGGCATAGGAATAGATGAGGACGCCCGGCGCGACACCGAACGACACCACATCGGACAGGGAGTCATATTCGATGCCGAACTGGCCGGTACTGTTCGTGAGTCGGGCCAACTTCCCGTCTAACATGTCGAAGATCATCCCAACCAAGATTGCGATGGCCGCGGCCAGATGCTGACCATTGAATACCGACAAAATTGCAAAGACTCCGCAAAACAAATTTCCCGTCGTGCACAGGTTGGGAATCAGGTACATGGCCTGTCGCTTTCGATGACCTTTGGCGAACGGAGCTCGCATGGCTGGTGATTTCATCGGAGTTCCCCCACGATGGTTTCTCCACCTTTGACACGATCGCCCACCGCAACACGAATCTTAGAACCAAGCGGAAGAAAGGTATCCATCCGCGAGCCAAACCGTATCAATCCAAACCGTTCTCCCCGCTGCACGCGCTCCCCCTGCCGGACCCAACATACGATCCGACGGGCAATTAAGCCAGCAACTTGCACGCAGAGCACTTTCGCCCCTGACTCTGCCTTCAACATCACGGCGTTTTGTTCGTTACGGAGCGTCGCCTCCGGCTTGCTGGCCACGAGAAACTGGCCGGGCTGATAACTGATTCCCTCCACGGTCCCCGCGCAGGGCATTCGATTCACGTGCACGTCGAACACATTCAAAAATACAGTAAGCCTGATGCTTTTTTCTTTCAAATAACGCGGCTCAAACTCTTCTTCAATCGCGATCACTTTGCCGTCCCCGGACGCCACCACCACATTGGGTTCCTGGGGGATGACCCGCCTGGGATTCCGGAAAAACCAGGCGGTAAAGAGCATGAAGCCACCCACCACTCCCGCTGGGATGATCCATCCAGCCAAGCCAAAGAGCAGGGCTGCGCCTCCCAGACCGCCGACGAACGGCAACCCTTCCTTTACGATCGGTATCCCAACGGCTTGATCAGCCATAGACCTCCAGGCACTCTCCAAATGCTACCACGAAGAGCCCGATTGAGGTGTTAGTTTTTGTTCTTGTCGACCAGTTGATCCTTTTTTAACCACGGCATCATGGCCCGGAGACGGCCGCCGACTTCTTCAATCGAATGGCCCTCGCCTTTTTTCAGCAAGGCATTGTAGACCGGCCGGTTCGCTTGATTTTCCAGCACCCATTCCTTGGCGAATTGCCCGCTTTGGATCTCCCCGAGGATCTTCTTCATTTCCTGTTTGGTTTGCTCGGTGACCACGCGGGGACCTCGGGTGATATCACCATACTTCGCCGTCGTGCTGATCGAGTACCGCATGTTGGCGATGCCGCCCTGATAAATCAGGTCCACGATCAGTTTTACTTCATGCAAACACTCGAAGTAGGCCATTTCAGGTGAATACCCCGCCTCTACAAGTGTCTCGAATCCGGCTTGAATCAACGAGGTGAGCCCTCCGCACAAAACCGCCTGTTCACCGAACAGGTCTGTTTCTGTTTCTTCTCTGAAATTCGTCTCAATGATGCCGGCTCGCCCTCCGCCGATCGCGCTGGCATAGGCCAAGCCCACTTGGCGAGTGTTGCCACTGGGATCCTGGTGAAGTGCCAGCAAGCAGGGAACCCCGCTGCCTTTCGTATACTCGGAACGGACCAAGTGACCGGGCCCTTTCGGTGCCACCATAAAGACGTTGATGTTGGCCGGCGGCACGATCTGCCCGAAATGGATATTGAATCCGTGGCCAAAGGCCAGGTAGGAACCGGGCTTCAGATTCGGGGCAATCTCTTGCCGATAGATGGCAGCCTGAGCTTCATCCGGAGCCAGGATCATGATGACGTCAGACGCCTTGACGGCGTCGGCCACGGGCATGACTTTCAGACCGCTCGCTTCCGCCTTGTTCCAGGAGCTGCCTTCACGCAAACCGACAACGACCGTGGCGCCGCTTTCCTTCAGATTGAGCGAGTGGGCATGCCCCTGACTTCCATAGCCGATCACGGCCACTTTCTTTCCACGAATCAACTGCAGGTCGGCATCTTTGTCGTAATAGATCTTCATACGTCACTCCTGAATGTTCTTAGGGCACATGGGTGGAAACGACGGCTGCACACAGAGGATGCGCGCGCTATTCTCGAGCGACTTTTTTGGGTTGGCTGACGGCCGGCCTGATCGCTTCACGCGCAATCGCCACACGCCCCGTCCGTATCAGTTCCTTGATACCCAGCGGCTGCAGCAAGTTGATGATGGCCTCGATCTT
>JACQHN010000491.1 GCA_016199015.1 Nitrospira defluvii | reverse complement strand
CGTGAGGGGCGCATCACATTTGCCAATACGTTGAAATATGTGTTTATGGCCACCAGCGCGAACTTCGGCAACATGTTCAGCATGGCCGGTGCCTCGCTGTTTTTGCCCTTTCTCCCGTTATTGCCGAAACAGATCTTGCTGACCAACGTCCTGACGGACCTTCCCGAAATGACGATTGCGACTGACCGGGTAGACCGTGAACTGATCGATCGGCCCCGCCGGTGGGACATTCCGTTCATTCGACGATTCATGCTCACGTTCGGGTTCGTGAGTTCCATCTTCGACTACCTCACATTCGGGGTGTTACTGCTGGTGTTGCACTCGACGACCGGCCAGTTTCGCACCGGCTGGTTTGTCGAGTCCGTGCTCTCGGCGTCGTTGATCGTGCTCGTCATCCGCACGCGCCGGCCCTGCTATACCAGCCGGCCATCGGCTGCCTTGCTGATCACGACCCTCCTGACAGGATTTGCGACCATGCTGTTGCCGATGACGCCGGTTGGAACGTTCTTGGGATTCGAACCGTTGCCGCCGATCTTTTGGTTGGCGCTGATGGGGATTCTCTGTGCCTATGTCGTGGCGGCAGAATTGGCGAAGAAGCAGTTTTACAAGCGGGCGGACAATGGCGGCTGAGGAGGCGTGCAACAATTTTTCACGCGTCGGTCGGGGAGAGGCGCCGATCGGCCGACTCCTGCTTCATGCAATCCATCATCTCCTTGACTGTCAGTGGTGATGTAGTACAACCACTAGGAGGAATCGATACCACTTTTCTTCCATTCTTCTCCTTCGTATGAGGACGCCCATGGCTGGTTCCACGCAGTCGTCCCACCGCCCTTCTTACGATCCGCAGGTGCTGCTCAACTCTCAGCCGGTGATCGTGTCAGTCATCGATCCCACCGACTATACCGTACAGTTTCAAAACCGGACCTGCCTGGCCGCATTCGGCGACATTGCGGGCGCCAGCTGTCACGAGAAGATTGCGGGACAGGCCAGCCCATGTGAATTCTGCCGCATGCCTGAGGCCTTGACCCGCGAGGAAGTGGTGTCTGAGGAGGTGGAGATGCCGAATGGCCGACATCTCCTGATCCACTGGGCCAAGGCGCCGACGATGGACGGGCCGGTGCATGTCATTGAAACGATCGTGGATCTGACGAAACGCAAGCAAGACGAGCAGAGTCTGCGGCAGTCACAGAAGATGGAAGCGCTCGGGCGTCTGGCGGCCGGCATCGCGCATGATTTCAACAATCTGCTCATGGTCGTGATCGGCCATGCGCAGCGGGTCGCGCAGCAGCTCGGGGCCCACCCGTGCCACCATGAAGTGGAGATGATCGGGCAGGCCGGCTCCCGGGCCGCGGCTCTGACGAAGAAGTTGCTCACCTTCAGCCGTCGTCAGGTGCTGGAGCAGCGCGACGTGCCGCTCAATACGTTGATTCGTGAGATGGAAGATATTTTGCGCCGTCTGATCGGCGAGCAGATCCAGACCGTCATTGTCCTCGATCCCCAGGCGGGGCATGTGTTGGGCGATTCCGTGCAAATTGAACAAGTGCTCCTCAACCTGGCGCTGAATGCACGTGATGCCATGGCGGAGGGAGGCATACTGACGATCGAGACGGGCAATGTCGATCTAGACCAAGACTATGCGTGGTCTCACTCTGGGGCGGTTTCGGGACCCTATGTCAAGTTGGTCGTGGAGGACACGGGATGCGGGATCGATGCCGAAACTCTCGCGCATATCTTCGAACCGTTTTTCAGCACGAAGGAATCCGGCCAGGGAACCGGCTTGGGATTGGCCACGGTCTATGGCATCGTGAAAGAGAGCCGGGGCTATATCGAGGTGACCAGTCAGCCGGCTCGCGGTACCCGGTTTACCGTGATGTTGCCGCGGGCTCTCAGTCAGCTATCGGAGGTTGAAGCGGTGGCTGCTGCTCACTCCGTACCGGCGACCTGTGCCACCGTCCTCCTCGTTGAAGACGATGAGGGCATTCGACGGCTCGTGGCAGCCGTGCTTCGCGATCAGGGTTATGAGGTCCTAGCGGCGGCCGACGGTGTCGAGGCGTTGCAAATGCTGCAAGTTCGAAAAAGCGGATGCGATTTGCTGATCACGGATGTGATCTTGCCGAGAATGAAAGCAGCCGTGCTGGTGCAGGGGGCGAAGACGATGTTTCCCCTGATCAAGGTGCTCTACATCTCCGGGTATGCCGGGGATATGCTGGTGTCGCACGGGGTAGATGCTCAGGCCGCCTATCTTCAGAAGCCGTTCCTCCCCCAAGCGCTCATCGAAAAGGTTGGTGAAATTCTCCTGCCTGCGCGCCCATCGTAGTGGAACTCGATAGGTTAACCGGCCAATCCGCCCGAGACTGTTGCATCCGGGATCTCTGCTTCCGAACGCCCATCTTATTTCAGCCACGAATCCGGTACACACAGCCGATTGCTGTGCAGCTTTCCGGCCGATGACGAGCTTGCGATCGCTTGACGCAAGAGGAGAGAGACGGCACACTCTCGGCGCGACTACGGTAGCCGGCTCATCCGTCATGAGGGCGTTGAAAAGGAGTGGCAGTGTTCACATCATGGATCATGCTCCTGCTGAGCGGAGCCATGATCGTCATCGCAGGGACGAGGCTTTCTCGCTATGGCGATCAGCTCGCTGAACTGACAGGACTCGGTCGTCTGTGGGTCGGTGTGGTGCTGATGGCGGCGGCGACGTCATTGCCGGAGGTGCTCACAACGGTGAGCGCCGGGTGGATGAATGCTCCCGACCTGGCCGCGGGTGATCTCTTCGGCGCCGGCCTCGCCAACATGTTCACGCTCGGACTCATCGATTTGCTCCATCGCGACCGGCGCGTGTGGGAACAGACGGCCTTCGAGCATACCTTGGTCGCCTCTTTGGCGATGATTCTCACCGGCCTGGCCGCGTTTTTTGTGTTGCTTCGCAGCGACATCGGCCACGGTGGCATTGGGGCGGGAAGTGTCCTCCTCCTGCTGGTGTACATCTTCGGCATGCGGGTTGTGTTTCGACAGGAAGACGTCAAACGGCGTCAGCGGGCGCAGCATATTCTGGCCGAGGCAGAGGTTGATAGCCTGGCGGGAGGAGCCGTCCGGCGTGACGGATTGCGTCGCGCTGCCATTGGATTCGGTGCAGCTACCCTCGCGTTGATCATTGCCGCCCCCTTGCTCGCGAAATCGGCCAAGGATATTGCAGATCAATCTGGGATCAGCACGACCTTTGTCGGAACGTGTCTGGTTGCAGTCGTGACGACGCTCCCTGAGTTGGTGACGTCTCTGGCGGCTGTCCGGCTCGGCGCGTTCGATCTCGCGGTGGGGAATTTGTTCGGCAGCAATGCGTTTAACATGGCGGCCTTCTTCTTTGCCGATCTGGCCTACGGCGGAGGGCCATTGCTCAGCGCCATCGAGCCTGCCCATGCGTTGACAGCGCTCTGGGGCATCTTGATGATGAATGTCGGTCTGATGGGAATTGTGTATCGAGTGGAAAAACGCTACGTGCTCATTGAGCCGGATAGTCTGGTGATGATCCTCGGATATGTTTTGGGTCTCTGGCTCTTGTTTGGGTGACAGCCGGATTCGTCCAAGGAGCCGTCGTTCAGCAACGGCCGCGGTTGGTGTGCTTGTGAGGCGAAGGGGTCGTTCCGGGCGGCGTGGGCTGTGGGGTGCTAATGATGGTCACGCGGAATTGCGTCACAGCGGCCAGTCAGAAGCATCAACGGATGAGAGGATGAAACTCCGGGAATGGTGGCGCGTGGTTCGGCGCCTATTTCCAGGCGACGGAAGGCAGGGTGATGACTCGCTCCGTCTCCGCGGTTGTCTGGGCCTCCAGGAGCAGATCGTACACAATTTTCACGCGAGTCCGCGCTTCCTGAGAGAGCGCCAGGAAGTCCACGCCGAACCCATCCTTGTCCGTCCAGGTGACGACGGCAGGCTTGATCTCGATAGGTTCTCGGCGATCCTGCAGTGAGATCCGCAGCGTCAATCGCATTCCGCAATGCACCTTGGCATTAGCCTGCTCGACCCGGCAGCCGCCCGGGGAGAAATCCCGCACGACGCCCTGGCTGGTCCCTCGGGAGCCCTGAAGCTCAATGGGTCGATTCATCTCAACCCGGCGGTTCTTACGTTTTAACATCAATGTTCCTTTCCGTGATGCGCCGCTGTGTCACCGTACCAAGACCATGCTGTTCTGATAAGACCCTGCGGCAGTGCCTCAGAGGAGAGGGATCCGCCTGCTCCGTCGGGTCGGGGTTGAACTCGTCAAGGCTTGAGGCCTCTGCTCAAATAGCCGGTTGCATGAGTGACTCCGTTAAATTCCTGAATGTAGGGTCCAGCATGAATTGCCTGAAAGAAACATCCTGTCGGGGATCCGGTATGGCTTCACCCCAATCCCGGTGACGATTGTTGCGGAAGGCGGCATGGAGAGATTGCATCGCCTTGTCCCGGTCGTTCATTTCTGCGTAGGTGCGGGCGAGATGGTAGTGAAAGAGGGAATTGGCAGGATCTTGTGAGAGTCCATAGTCCAACGTAGTCTTGGCGCGCTGGAGGTCACCGGTTATGCCGTAGGCCAGTCCCAAGTTATGAACAAGCAGGCGCCAGAGGGCCTTGTCGAGGGTCGAGTTCGCTTGTTCAAGCGCGATCGCCTGTTCGTAGTGCGGAATGGCTTGTCCGAATTTTCCTTGAAGATAGGGCGCGCTTCCTGCCCGAAAGTGATCGAGACTGCTGGCTGCGGCAGCGGCGACGATGTCGAGGCTGGCCAGCACGTCGCGCAGCAGCGATTCATCTCCAGTTTTGAAGCCTGTTTTCGAAATGTGAACGTCGGCGTAGACGTTCTCCTTTCCGGCACAGGCGAACAAATGGAATTGATCCACGTTCCCTCCGCGCACTGCCGGACCCAGATACTCGATCACGGGCATGTGCCGGACTTCGTATTGCGTCATGCCCTGGCTGATGTTTGCCGCTGAGGTCTGTGCGATGTGTTCTAGGTGGGCGAGGCAGCCTGGCCCCGTTGCCTGGCCGGTGACCATCTCCAGCGTGACCGAGAGAGTCATAGACGTTGCGGCATTGGTCGCAAAGAAGTAGCGTCGTCCGTCCGGTTTCACCCCATTGATGTGAATGCTGTATCCAGTGATATCCAGGGCCAGCGCCCAGGGCTTTTCGATGAAGGCGACGGTCGCGATATGTCGTGGCTGTTCCGCGAGGGCCATGCTGACGGACAAGACCGTGCAGCCGAGCATCCCGACCAGGACGGATTTCATTGACCCAGGCATGGACGGCTCCTTGTCGTGCACCTTTCGGCTTGCACAGGGTGCGCTCGCTGTAGTCTAGCGCTCACACCCCATCGGCCCAAGGAAAAGCAGGAATTGAGCGTGGCCCGTTTCCCGGTGCGACTATCACCGGTGAGACGGCTCAGGTACGATCGCTCAAGCAGCGACGACGTTGAGCTGTTGCTTCGTGCAACAGTGTGGAGATGGACGTGGGGTATTTCACTTCAGCGGTGGTATTCGATAGCGGCAGGCAGTTGGATCATCGTTTCAATCTCTCGCTCTGGTGATAGTTCGATACGCCCGCTTGATAACAGTCGCCATCGAGCGCTTGGGTACCGGCTTTGCATGATTCGGTAAACGGCTGCATCTGCCTTGGGCCACCCACTGAACGAGAGGAGCGAAAATGCAGCAGCGATTCATAGACGTGTCCCCATCTCGCAGACGAGTGTGGCGGATAGGAGTGCGACTGTTAGGGTTGCTGGCAGTGAGTCTGATGCTCGTGCTGGGTCAATCGGCTCAGGCCACGGTGCAGCTACTCCCTGAGATGCTGTTGAAGCGTGAGGGACAGATCATCATTGATGCCAAAGCGATTCGAGCAGATCCTGCCGTGACGGAGATTCTGCTGGCGTTCGATCGTGCGGAGAAGGCCTTGCAGAAACAGGACCTCGCGGCGATGATGCAGTTTTACGCGCCTGGTTACAATTACCATGCATTGCATGTCGCTGATGTAGAACGAATTTGGAGCGAGGTATTCGAGCATTATCGGCAGTTGTCTTCGACACATCTCTTTTCCGACATGCAGGTTGTGCAGACGAGTGACGGGACAAGGGTGGAGGTGACCTGCACCGGGGGCCTCTATGGCACCGAGGTGCAATCCGGAGCGCGCATTACGCTCGATAGTTGGTTTCAGGAGGTCCACTACCTGATTCGGGACAAGGGTGGATGGCGGTTTCTCGGGAACAAAGGTGGCGTGCCGCGTTCGGCGCCGTTCTCTTCGTCTCCACACCATCCTCTATTTTGAGCAAGAGCGTGACAGTACCGGGATTCAGGCAGCGGCTGCGGTGCATGCTGTGCTGAGCAGTTTTTTCACACTGGCGTGGGCAAGGACGACATCCGGCGTCCGTTGCAGGGCCTCGTAGTAACTGCGTTCGAAGCCGTCACCTTCTTCAGAAGGGCGAAGCATCGCGCGGGCCTCCGAGAGGAGTTCCTGCGCCGCCTCCACCGTGGTGTCATCTTGATCTTCCAGGACGACATCGATGCGCACGACGAGGTGTGACAGCGGGTGAAGCCAGGCGAACCACGGATCGTTCATGACGAGCTGCAGCAGCTGCCCGGCCGAGGAGACGCGTCCGTAGATGCGTTCATAGGTGAGCTGTTCGGAGACGATCAGGGATTTGTGCAAACCGAGCAGGCCGTGGCGAAGGTCCTTCAGGCTGCGGCGCACACTGTCCGGAATCGGATTCGGAGCCGACCAGGAAGAACGTGTCATACATCACCAATCTTAGCAGATCCATAGCATTAAGCGACGGGTGTTCCCACCACGGGAATGAAGCCCCTCTCCAGGGCCGGTTGCGCCGTCCTTCGTGGATACTGTATCGGCGAGTTTCGGCCAGGATTGAGCCCTACGCCTGTGGAGCGTAAGAATTTCTGAGACGAATGGCGGCAGGCCATAGGCAGGAAGCAGGGTCTCATCATGGATCGAGACAAGTAAGAGGAGGCCGGATGGATATGGCCGAACAGGGTCAGAAAAGCCCGAACCGGTGGTACGTGCGTATAGTTGAAGTGCTCGGGCATGAGTTTGGCGTCGTCCTGACCGAAGGACTGGCCGAAGCCGAAGCCGCACGCCGCCTGTCGGTCCTTGGTCCGAATGAACTTCCCGAAGCTCCGCCGCCTTCTCCCTGGAGCATCCTGGGGGCGCAATTCACCAGCCTGATCGTGTGGGTCCTTATCGGCGCCGCCATCATTTCCGGATTACTCGGCGAATGGATCGATACCGGGGCCATCCTCGCCATTGTCCTCTTGAACGGATTCCTGGGATTTTCCCAGGAATATCGAGCCGAGCAGTCGCTGGCGGCATTGAAAACACTGGCCATCACCTATGCGCGGGTGGTTCGAGACGGCGCGCGGCGTACCCTGTCTTCTCGCGAGCTGGTGCCAGGCGACATCATCGATGTGGAGGCCGGAGATCGCGTCCCGGCCGACGCACGACTCATCCATGCCACCGCATTACGTACGCAGGAAGCGGCGCTGACCGGCGAATCCACTCCGGTCGAAAAGTCCGGAGAGACGCTGGCCGAGGGCGACCTTCCCCTTGCCGATCAGCGGAACATGTTGTTTCTGGGGACGACCGTCACGGGAGGCAAAGGTCGAGCGCTCGTCGTCGCGACCGGCATCAAGACTGAGTTGGGCCGGATCGCGACGTTAATGACGACCGTGCCGGTCGAGCCCACACCATTACAGCGGCGTTTGGAGCAATTCGGCCATGTGCTGCTGTTCCTTTCGCTCGGGATCGTCACCGTCGTATTTGCGTTGGGATTATGGCGGGGCGAGCCGGTCTTCGACATGTTTCTGACGGCCGTCAGCTTGGCGGTGGCGGCGATCCCGGAAGGCCTGCCGGCGATCGTGACGACGACGCTTGCTCTGGGCGTGATGCGTATGGTGAAGCGGCATGCCCTCATTCGTCGATTGCCGGCCGTTGAGACATTGGGGGCGGCCACGGTGATCTGTACCGATAAGACCGGAACCCTCACCAAAAACGAAATGACGGTGACGCACCTCTATGTCGATGGGCGGGTGTACGACGTCATAGGGGAAGGGTATGCGCCGGAGGGCGAGATCCTCGGAGGCGACCCCCACGAGGGCGGCTTGCGAGATCTTCTGATGAGCGCGCTGTTGTGCAACGGGGCCTCACTCAAAGAAGTCGATGGAAGTTGGACGGTGGTGGGAGACCCCACGGAGGGCGCCTTGCTCGTGGCCGCAGGTAAAGCCGGATTGCGGAAGGAAGACCTGGAGCGTGCACATCCGTTCGTGGAGGAAATTCCCTTCGACTCTGAACGCAAGATGATGACGGTGGTGCGCCGATCGGCTGAACAGGTCGTGGCCTATGTGAAGGGCGCGCCGGATATCTTACTCAGTCGCTGTGGCGACTATGTGACGATTTCAGGGGAGTCGCGACCGCTCACTGACTCGACTCGTGAGGCGATTCTCTCGGCGAATCAGCAGTTCGCTCAGCAGGCCCTCCGTGTCGTCGGCCTGGCGCAGCGGCGGCTGGATCCGGAGCCGACCACATTTCAGGCAGAGGCGATCGAAACGCAGTTGGTCTTTATCGGATTGGCCGCCATGAAAGATCCCTTGCGTCCCGAAGCCAAGATCGCCGTGGGCCTCTGCCGTGCGGCGGGGATCGTCACGGTGATGATTACAGGCGACCATAAGGAGACGGCCTTGGCGATCGCTCGCGAGGCGGGTTTTCCGAGCGGGCCTCAGCAGGCCCTGTCGGGTCTCGAGTTGAATGCGCTGGCCGACGCTGAGTTGGCCGAACGGGTTCGCGAGATCTCTGTCTATGCACGAGTCTCGGCGGAGCACAAACTTCGAATCGTCAAGGCCTGGCGCGCACGAGGAGCTGTCGTGGCCATGACCGGAGACGGGGTGAACGATGCGCCGGCGGTGCGGGAAGCGGATATCGGCATTGCCATGGGGATGACGGGGACGGATGTCACGAAGGAAGCCTCGGACATGGTCGTGACCGACGACAACTTCGCGTCGATCGCCGCAGCGGTCGAGGAGGGCCGCAGCATTTACGACAATATCCGCAAAGCCGTTCAGTACCTGTTGTCGTGCAATCTGAGCGAGGTGCTGGTGATGTTGGGGAGCACGCTGTTGGGTTGGCCCCTACCGCTCCTCCCGATCCAAATCCTCTGGATCAATTTAGTCACCGACGGGTTTCCGGCCTTGGCCCTCACCGTCGATCCGAAGGACCCTGATGTGATGAAGCGGCCGCCACGAGATCCTCAGGCCCGGCTGCTGGATCGTGAACGATTCCTGGCGGTGTGTCTCCAGGGCATGGTGATGGCCGTTGCGACCCTTGCCGTATTTGGTGTCTCCCTGTCGATCTTGAAGGATGAGGTGCCCTTCGCGCGGACCATGACCTTTACGACACTCGTGCTGGTGCAGCTCCTGCACGCGTTCAGCTGCCGCCACGAACGGTATTCTCTGTTTCAGATCGGGGTGATGACCAATCGGGCGCTGGTGGGGGCGGTGTTGCTCTCCGCCCTCTTGCAGGCGGGGATTCTGTTGAGTCCCTGGGGGCAGGAGATTTTTAAAGTCGTGCCGCTCCGAGCCGAGGAATGGTGGTTGATGGTGGGGCTTGGAGTCTTGCCCTTCGTGGTGATGGAATTGTGGAAGGCGTGGGGCCGGATGCGGACCTGTGAATGATTCGTGCTAGCGTGTGGAGGACGGCGCGTTCCAAATAGTGGTGAGCGGGCGGGCCTGCCGGCTCAGTCCTACCGGTTGCGCTCCGTACATCTCTGCGATCGTGCGCAGCAATCCGTAATGATCGATTCTCTCATCGTAACGGCCGTGCCGCACCATCGGCCCCACGACAATCGTCGGGATATGGTTGTCGGACTTTCCGTCGTCCTCATCCCATGTCACGATCAGCAGGCTATTGTGGGTCTCCGCCCATTGTACATACCGGTTGAGATGTGTCTTCAGCCACTGGTCCGCACGCTGGATGCGGTCGGGGTCTTTGCCGTCGTGCATATCGTTCTGTTGATTGGGAACGATGATGCTCACGGTTGGGAGGGCGCTGAAGTCCGTCGGGAAATCCGAGAAGGGGCGATTTTCACTCGAAGGAACCTGGTTGATGGGTGACGACTGCCAGTTGACCCAAGGGTTATGTTTGCGCACGTAGGAGGCCACGATGCAATCCGTCGAGCCAACAGCAGGGAGATCCTCCGCATAGCCGACGAAGGATCGTCCGACTTGGGCTAAGGTGCTGCGAAGGTTCGGGACCGTCAGCACGAGTGGACAATTGTTCGCGATGATGCCTTCGGTGGAACCGGCGAACAAGGCGATATAGTTGGGTTGGCTGGGATGGGTGATACCGTAGGAGTTGGTCAGCAGCGCGCCATTTTGAGCCAGCGCATTGAGGTAGGGGGCTGCCGGTGAGTCGATGATCTGGGCGAACGAATGGTTCTCTTCGATCACGATCACGATGTGGTCAGGCCGAGGCAACGGCGTCTGGGCGGAAAGGGGTCCGACCTGGAAGGGTCCGATCACCAACAGCATGAGTATCGCCACGACGCCTGTGTTCATCAGAGTCACCATACAGGTCAGGCCGGTAGCTCGCTCAGTCGCAGGGTATAGAGGTAATGGTAGAGTCCCTGATGTTCTAGGAGCGCGGCATGGGTTCCTTCCTCCACGATTCTGCCCTTATTCAGGACGAGAATTCGGTCGGCGCGCTGAATAGTACTCAGTCGATGCGCGACGACGAAGGTCGTGCGGTTGACCATGAGTCGCTCCAGGGCTTGCTGGACCAGCCGTTCAGACTCGGTATCCAGGGCTGAGGTGGCCTCGTCGAGCAAGAGAATCCGCGGGTTCTTCAGAATGGCTCGCGCAATCGCCACGCGTTGACGTTGGCCACCTGATAGATTGATGCCCTTCTCACCGACGATCGTCTCATAGCCGTCCGGAAATCCTACGATGAATTCATGGGCATGCGCGGCTTGGCTTGCGGCGATGATGTCTTCTTCGGGGGCATCCTCCCGCCCATACCGAATATTGTCGCGGATCGACCCACCGAACAAAATCGTTTCCTGAGGCACCAGCGCGATTTGCCGGTACAGGCTGTCGAGGCGGACGTCTCGCACATCGTGACCATCGACCGTGAGTCTGCCGGCCGTTGGGTCATAGAATCGATGGAGGAGATTGATGATCGTCGTTTTGCCCGAGCCGGTGGGCCCCACGATGGCGATGAGCTCGCCCGGTTTGGCTTCGAAGGAGACATCCGAGAGCACCGGTTGTCTGTCATCGTAGGCGAAGCTGATGCCTTCCGCGCGCACGTGCCCACTGACGGGCGGCAACTCGACGGCTCCCGGAACATCGGCAATTTCGGCATGGGTATCGAGAATTTCAAAGACGCGTTGCATCGCGCCCTGGGCTTCCTTAATTTGCGCAAACACGCGGGCTGCCGATCCGAACGGTCCGATCAGAATCCCCGCAAACAGGACGAAGGCAAAGAGGTCGCCGGGTGACACACTTCCGTCGATGACCTGCCATCCGCCATACCACAACACGGCCGCGGCGGCGGCAAACGTCACAAAGGTAATCGTCGGCACGAACAGCGCCATAATGGTGGCGCGGCGGAGCGCCAGCTGCATGGCGGCTCGCACTTGGCTGACAAATCGCTGCTCTTCACGTTTGCCCTGGACGAAGGATTTCACCACGCGGATCCCCGCGATCACTTCCTCCACCAGCGTGCTGACGGAGGCGGTTTGGTCCTGAATGGTGGTCGATAGCGCTCGCAGTCGCCGCCCGAAGAGTTTCGCCACAACGACCAGCAGCGGGAGCAAGACCAGAATCAGCAGGCAGAGGCGCCAGTTCATCGCGAACAGGAAGCCCGCGCCGCCGATGAAGGTGACGACTTGTTTGGCCGCATCGATCGGGGTATCAGTCACGATGTTTTGAATCACGGTGACATCGTTCATGAGGCGGGACATCAGTTCTCCCGTCCGGCGCTTCGAGAAGAAGTTCACGGATAGAGTCTGAAGATGGGCGAAGAGATGCGTCCGGAAGTCCGCCATCACGCGTTGCGACACCCAGGACGTCAGGTAACTGTGCCCCATCGAACAGAACCCCTGCAGCAGCACCAGGCCCAAGAACAACAGGATCATCTCCGTCATGCGCGCGGCATCATGCTGAACGGTGATGACGTCCCACAGCGATCCAGCCAGGCGAAGCAGGGCCAGGTTGACGGCTGCGACCACCATGACCATCACGGCGGCGGCGACCATTCGGGGAAAGTATGGCTTGAGAAATGGGAAGAATCGTTTGAACGAAAACATGGGTGTTACGACAATCGTTCAGCGGGGGCACGTGCGGAGCGTACCGCGTGGCCTGCGGTGCACGAATACGATACGCCTTTCGCGATGAGGTGGGATCGTGTTAGAGCTGGGCGATCGACTCGATCAAGTTCTTATTGATCGCCACGAAGTCGGACCGATCCTTGTCGTTGATCAACACGTCAGTCAGGCTGATGAACAGCCGCTGCTCTTCGTTGATCGCGTCCGACACGCGATTACGCATGGGCGGGATGAGAAAATCCCCGACATAGATACAGTTCACCGTTCGAACGCGGATGCGAACTTTTTTCCCCTCGGGCACGGATCCCTCCGTCCATTATGTCGTGATGGGCTCAGCTCTTGCGACGCAAGAATTTCTGACGCCGGCGCAACTTCTTGTACTTGTGCTTGCGCATCTTCTTCCGGCGTTTCTTGAGGACACTCGCCATACGTTCAATCTCCAACTGCTAGGCGCGGGAGTCTAGTGCGTTTCATTCCAAAAAGCAAGCCAAGATTGTGACGTTCTGTTTCTCGGGATGTCGCCCGCATGGTACGCAGTCGGTGATGACGATTGGTCTGACGCGCTCAGCTTGACCTCTTTCCGTCAAGCTTCCTATACTGCGCCATGGTCGGATTCTGCTCGCCGCGCACCGCTCTTTGTCGTCGCCTCCTCTTGGGCCTCCTGCTGACATTGATCGTTGGCTGTGCAGGGAAAACCATTCAGTACAAGGAAGATCACGACCGTATTCTCCGCATCGACCGGGCCGTCGAGTCGTTGCGGAAAGCGTATGTGGAGCGGGACCGCAGTGCCGTGGAGGCGCTCTTCTTGCCATCGGGGAATTTGGACCAGATACAACGAGAGATTCACAGCGACTTCGATACGTTTCGCGACATCCAGTTGGAATTCTCTATCGAACGCATCCTTATTGAGGGTGAGAACATCGACGTCTTCGTCCATTGGCAAGGTCAGTGGAAGAGAGATCCCGGCGAGGCGGGCACGCGTCAGCGTGGTCATGGGCGGTTGGCCTGGGTGGGGATGCAATCGATTCTCCTGCGAGAAGCCCAGGGCGATCTGCCGTTCGGCATGGGCACGCGAGCGAGTGTGGGCGAAGACCCGGCACGCGGCCAAGCCAAGCCCTAGCAGGATGTTGAAAAAGTCCGCCAGCTTTGTTCTCG
>JACQHN010000474.1 GCA_016199015.1 Nitrospira defluvii | reverse complement strand
TCGGCGTCGGCGGCATGATCAGTGGCGAGCAAATTGGCCGTCCCCTGGGCTATGCAAATAATGCGGGTATCTGGGGCCTCATCTGGGATCCGAAGGTCAACACAGAGGGATCCAGGCGGTTTATTCAGGGCGTGGTCGATAAGTATAACCATACGCCGACGTCGCGCTGCTACCTTGGCTATGCCGCCATGACGCAGATATTGGAAGCGATGCAGCGAGCGGGAACCACAGAGACCGACGCGCTCATTAAGGCGTTGGAAGGGCACGAGTTTGATGGTCTGAAGGAAGGGCGATCATATTTCCGGGCCTCCGACCACCAGCATGTACAGGATGTGCTGGTCGGGGAAGCCTACGGAAAGGAGCTGGGGCTCGGTCATTATAAGATTCTGGCGACGGTGCCAGGCGCCAGCGCGGCACCGGTTGCTCACCAAGGCGCCTGCCGGTTGTAAGCACCTGTTGAGCCGCGACGGGAGCGATGCGCTTCCTGCGCCTGATCGTACCGGAGAGCTGCCCCTAGCGCGAGGAGCTGAGTGCTGCGAGACGCGCATGGTCACGCGTCGTCTCTCCAACCGCGGAGGCGACGGCAGGGCCCTGGACAATGACCAATTCCAGGCGGCGGTTTTTCTGACGGCCCTGTTCGGTGGCATTGGAGGCGAGCGGTCTCGAATCGGCCATACCGACGGCCTTCGTCCTGTCGGCCGGCATCCCGCCATTGATCAAGGCTCGTCGGGCGTTTTCAGCACGAGCCCATGAGAGCGCTTTGTTGTCTGGGAATGTTTTCTGAAGCGCTTTGCTGATCGCTTGATTATCCGTATGGCCTGCCACCTGCACGAACTTGTCCGAGACTTGTCCTAACACCGTGCCGATCCGTTTCAGCATGGTCATACCTTCCGGCGTCAGAGCGGCATCGCCGGATGTGAACAGCCAGTTGGATGCCAACGCGACAGTCAGCCGGTTTCCGTCCTGTTTGATGATGATGGTTTTCTGTCCCCTGTCGCCTGGCAATATTTTAAGAAGTTCCTCCTTCATGGTCGCGAAGCTTCCATTGCGAGCATCCACTTGCGCGGGGGTTGCCGGGGCTGAAGGTCCTCTGCGCCCGTCATCGTTTCCGGAGGGAGCCATCTTCCCAGGCGTCTGCCTCGCGATTTCGCTGGGTGACTGCTTGGTCGAGCCAAGGTCTCTCGTGCGCGGAGCCGATTGGGACTCTACGGTCTCACGGCCTGCAGACGGCATTCGCGACGATTCGGTTTCGAGGCCGTTGGACGCAGGTGATCGTTCGGGAGACGAGAGGCGTGCTGTCGTCGTGCCTCCCTCTCGTTGCGCGGTGGCAGGTTGGCCGCCGGAGGCCGGTCTTTCCTGGGTACCTTTTTGCCGTGGGAGAAGGTCTCGTGTCTTGTCACTGACCCGTTGTTCGAGTGCCGCGATACGGTGCCTCGCCTGATAGACCTCCGCAACCATGGCGTTATACTGGGGAACCAACTTATCTCGCTCTAAAAGCCGCGAGCGAACCGTCTCATATGCTTGTTCCCGCTCCCTGAGCTGCTGATCGAGGGCGGTGATGCGTGCTTTCATCGAACCGATCGTTGTGGTGGCGGTCTGCAGCTGGGCCGCAAGGCTGTCCCGTTCAGCAGTCCCTGTACGGGTCGCGCGGAGATCGGTGTCTTGGCGGGTGACGTGCGCTTCCAGATCTATGATCCGGCGTCGTGCTAGATCGAGGTCCGCGACGACGGTCGCGTGTGTCTGAAGGGCGGCAAGGTCCTTTTCGCGCGATGCCGATTGTTGCTCGAGTGCCGCGATGCGTTGACGGGCCTGATGGAGATCGCTGGTCGTGACCGCCACCTGGCCGGTCAGGCGGTCTCGTTCCGGCCCCAATTTTCTCAAGTCAGCGAGCTCCGCCTCTTTGGCGCTGAGCAATTGCTCGTAGGACGCCGCGACCGGGCGACTCTCGCGATCCCCCAGTTTGCTTTCGAGGTCGCGAATGCGGTCATGGAATTCGCCCAATGTGGCCAGCAACTGGCCTCGCTCCTGCTGAAGGGCCAGGAGTTTGGCTTCCGCGGGTGATGGGCTCGATGCGATGGGCTGTACCAGCGGGGTGGTTTCACATCCCGTGGCAAGGGAACTGAGCACAATGAGCGTCCATGCAGCTCGTCTCATAAGCGTGCTCCCTTATACATGAGGGCCGTTGGTCTGGGTCGCGTGAGGCCGACAGTCGTTCGGCACAAACCAGAGTGGGCAGCAGGTGGAGAGGACTGAAGCCAAGCTGACAGCTGTTGATCAGCTGGTCTGAACATGCGTGCCTAGCGAGTGTGGTTAAAATAATGCACGCCCCAAGAACACGCCAGGCACTCTAACGCGTTCTTGGGGCGGATGCAAGGGCGCGGCGGGACGCCGCTCGGTTGCTAATGGCCGACGACGATTTCGACGCGCCGATTCTTCTGTCGTCCTTCGGCTGTCGAGTTGCTGGCGATGGGTCGGCTATCGGCATGGCCCTTGGCCTCGATCCTGTCCGCGCCCATGCCGCCATCGGTCAGAGCTTGACGCGCACTTTCCGCACGCGTTTGCGAGAGCTCGACGTTGGTTGGGAATCTCTTCGCCAACCGTCCCTTAATAGGCACATTATCCGTGTGACCAGCCACATGAATCGAGCGATCCGGGTATTGCTTGAGCACGCCCCCAATGCGATGCAAGACGTCCGCTCCGCCGGGCTTGAGCGTCGCTTCTCCGGAGTCGAACAGCAGGGTAGTGGCCAGGCCAAGAGTGAGCTGGTCACCCAGCTGTTTCATGGTGACGTTGCCTTTCGCGACTTCGGCCTGGAGAAGTTTCGACAGATCGTCTTTCGCCTCGGCGAGGCTGGTCTTCTGTTGATCCAGGGCCCCTTTGAGGCCGGCCATTTCGTGGTCTCTTCGTGTGAGTTCGCTTTCAATGTCTAACGCCCGCTGTTTGGCGGCGGCCAAGTCGGCGACGAGTCGTTCCCGATCACCGGCGGCACCCTTCAATCCCGCGAGTTCGTGATCCCGGGCGTCTAGCTGGCGTTCTAAATCCGCGATGCGCTGTTTCGCTTGCGCGAGCTCGGACGACAAGCGATCTCGATCGCCGGTGTTGCTCTTGAGGGCCGCGAGTTCCTGATCCTTCGAGGACAGTTGGCCCTGCAGGGCGGCCAGCTGCCCGGCGAGACGGTCCTTGTCCCCGGCACTGCCCTTCAGGGCGGCGAGCTCCTGATCTTTGGCAGAGAGTTGACGTTCGGCATCGGACAACTGACTCGCCAGGCGATCTTTGTCGCCGGATGCATTGCGGAGCGAGGATAGTTCCCGATCACGCTGGCTGAGTTGCGACTCCAGCTCGCCGACTCGGGATTTGGCCTGATTTACCTCGCCGGTGAGCGATGAACGGACTCGGGCGAGTTCCGCGTCGCGCTCGGCGTTCTGGCGTTGAAGGTCGGCGATTTGTCGCTGCAGTTCGGCAATCGTACCTTCTCGCGGGTCCGGCTTCGGCGGGAGAGGCCGGGCAACGGCTTTCATCTCATTCAGGGCTCGGCTTGCCGTGTCATTGGGCGCAGGAGCTGTGGTGCAGGCCGCGGCAAGCAGGACACTCAGCACCATGGAAATCATGCGAACGTCTTTCATACGATCCTCCTTCACAAGCATCGAGGCCGTTGGAGGGTTCCAATCGGCACGAGTCAACCATGAGCGCAGGGGCTGTTAGTGGCGCGGAGTTTTCAAGAGATCCCGAATCTCCGTGAGCAACACCTCTTCCTTCGGCGGAGCAGGAGGCGGGCCGGGAGGGGCGGTCTTTTTAAAGCGGTTCATTTGCTTGACCACCAGAAAAATTACGAAGGCCAGAATCGTAAAGTCGAGGAGGGTTTGCAGGAAGACCCCGTAGTTGATGGTGGCCGCGCCGGCGGCTTTGGCCGCTGCGAGTGATTTTCCCTTGGCTTCTTCGGTCAAGGGAACAAAGAGGCTGGAGAAGTCTACTTTCCCCATCAAGAGACCGATGGGAGGCATCAGAATGTCACTCACGACGGAGGACACGATCTTGCCGAACGCGCCCCCGATAATGACTCCCACGGCCATGTCGAGTACGTTGCCCTTCACGGCAAATTCTTTGAATTCACTCATCATGCCCATTGTGTCACCTCCTTATGTGAATCGAATATGTGCCGGGCTCGTTTCAGACCTTACTGTTTTCGGCTGGTGTCGAAGCTGTATCCCAGCGTGATCAGGTAGAGGTTATCGGTGTCCGAGACGCCGGGCGGCGGATTCTTGTTGTACCGCATGGTCCATTGAAATCCACTCACCAGCCCTCCCCAGACTTTGAATCGCAAGCCGGTGTCCGCCGCCAGGTAGAGATCCTTCGAATTAGCCAACGATTGGAAGCCTTCCTGGAAGTGATACAGACTGACCTGATCGCCGCCCCAGAGTGGCCAATTCCATTTGACGGCCCATCGGCCTCGTGTGCTGGACTTATCGTCGGCGAGCTTGAAATCTTCATTGAAGTAGGCTGCGCCGGCCTCCGTCCATAGGGTCATGTCTCTGAAGATGCCCGTCAGGTCGCCACGATCGAGGAGTTGAAAGCCAGGCCCGGTAGCGAGGGCGGTGCGCAACTTCAAATCTTGAAAGGTGTCTTGTTCGAAATAAGCGGAGGCAAACCAATACAACCGCTTCGTGAGAAAGAAGTCAAGCTTGATGGTGCCGCGGCTGTTTCGAACGATGAGGTTCCCGCTGTTGTCGCCATAGATGTAGCGTCCCAGGATGGTTAGGCGCAACGACTCGCTGCGGGCTGACAGTTCGCCGAGCAAGCTCCCATTTCGGAGGTGGCTGTTTCCTGTGGTTTGGGAGAAGCCGGCTTGGATGGCGCCGGTATAAATGACGGCGGGCTGATTCATGCCCAGGACGGTGTCGAAGGGGATGGCCATCGGGGTTCCCGTGGGGGCGATCTTCAAGATCATCGTGCCGGGCTCACCGGGTTGTGCCGTTCCCACCACGGTGGTGCCTTCTTTCAGGCTGAACGGAATGGGACGGTTGACTGAGAGTGTGGCCACGTTCGGCCACATGATCTTGACGATATCCTCACCGGCAGTCGGTCCGAAGCTGGTTTTGATGTGCAATTCATCCGCGACCATGCCGAGGACCTGTCCATAGATCACTGTGCCGTCTTTGAGGGTGACGACATCCAGTGCCAGCGGTGCGGGCACGGCATCCGGCGCCGCCGGTGTCTCTGCCCCCATGACCGATGTCGCCAGCGCCATGATAAACACAGCCGAAACGAGGGATCCAAGTCGTCGCGTCATGTAGTTCTCCACCTGAGTCTTGCGAATGGCAACACCGTTCGAGTTGCCCGATGAGTGAGAAATGCTCGCGAGCGTATAAATGATTCTGCGTAGGAGGTCAACTCATCGTCGCGCGCGAGTTGCAAAGTCGTCGCCACGCATGGCTCATATCGATCGATATAGGTACATAACGGTATGTCATGCATGCTGGTCAGGTGATGTGAGCCATAGGAGATGGACTCGAAGCCCGGTCCGCGTGAGTACTGGTCGAAGTGGTTCAATGTGAGACACCCTTGCAGATCTGCGACTTTCGTCTCGCCCGAGTGGTCGAGCACGATCGCAGCCCAGTGGTCTGTGTCGCGCCATGTCGCGTCATTGCGGGCTGGTGAGTTTTCGTGACCCTTTGGCGTTGTGAGATTGTCGTCCCGTGGGGGGTGGTGCTGCGCTGTTGGACGACGGAACTTCGAGCATGCCTTCCAGGAGGGCCAGACGGAGCAGTTGTGCCGCATTGGTGGCGCGAAATTTTCTCAGAAGATTGGCACGGTGTGATTCGACCGTTTTCTGGGCGATCTTCAGTAACGCGGCAATTTCATGACTCGTCAATCCTCCCCAAATGTGATTCAGAATTTCGCGCTCCCGCGCCGTCGGTGCATCCGGCCGCCGGCGTGTGAATGGTAGCATGTCGTCCATGGTCTCCTCGAAGCGGCGGTCTCGATCGTGAGCCTATCCCCAAACGGTTCGATCCTGCCAAGGTTCTGGTTCGTGGGGCTAGGTAGAGCAAGCTTCGCGCCACGAACTGCGCAATCGGGATCGCCCAGTCACATACGTATTATAGGGCCACGATGGGTCGCAAATGGGGATGGAGAACAAGGTGGTGAGACGACGAACGCTGTATCGCGTTGTTTCCCGTGAGACGAATCGAGACAGAAAAAAACGCGCGCGAGGGGAAGCGTTAGCTGGCCGGGAGATCGAATTCGGTCAGTCGGCGGTAGAATGTGGCGCGGCTCATTCCCAGGAGGCGTGCGGCTTTTGTTCGGTTCCCATGAGCCTGCCCGAGGGCGGCAACGAGTCGGCCACGTTCGTCCAAAGGCAAGAATGTTTCGGATGGAGAGGCGACCGACTCAGGTCGAAGTTCCGGCGGAAGGTCTCCCGTTTCGAGCGTCTCGCCTTTGCAGTGAATCATGGCGCATTCAATCGTGCTCTTCAGCTCCCGCACGTTGCCGG
>JACQHN010000473.1 GCA_016199015.1 Nitrospira defluvii | reverse complement strand
GACCGACCGAGCGGCGAGCCCGCCCGCCGGCAGGCTTGTCGGAACGGCGTCTCGGCGGTTGTAGTAGAAGTCTTCGTGAATAATGCGGGCTAGCCAGGACTATTGACCTTCGTTGTATTCACGATTCTGATGCGCGCGAAACAGGCTGCAATGGTATGCTGCACCTCGTGATCCCCCAGTCTCCTTCAATCTGATGAATAGAGCTACCCTGCGCGCCGTCCTGACTCCACGACTCGGCATCATGCTGCCTTTGGGGTTCGCCTCCGGGTTGCCGCTGGCCCTCACGGGCGGAACTCTGCAGGCCTGGCTGACCGAAGCCGGACTGGATCTGACGACCATTGGCCTGTTTGCCTATGTCGGCCTTCCCTATACCCTGAAATTTCTCTGGGCGCCGGTCATGGATCGGATCGTGCCGCCCTGGCTCGGTCACCGCCGGGGCTGGATGATCGTCACCCAGACCGGTCTCGCGCTGGCGTTAACCTTGATGGCGTTGATCGGTCCTAGCTCGGGGGCTCAAATCTTTGCGGCGCTGGCACTAGGCGTCGCCTTTCTCTCTGCCTCGCAGGATATTGTCTTCGACGCCTATCGCACTGACTTGCTGAAACCGGATGAGCGGGGGTTGGGCGCTGCCACCTGGGTGATGGGGTATCGCATCGCGATGATTGCCTCAGGCTCGCTGGCCTTGATTGTTGCGGCGCGCCTGGGATGGTCCTCAGCCTATCTCTGCATGGCCGGGTTGATGCTGTTAGGGATTGTGACCATCCTGATGATTCCGGAACCGGAGGAGGCGCGGGCTGCACCGCAATCGATGAAGGAGGCGGTGTGGGGGCCTCTGTCCGAATTTCTGTCTCGTCCCATGGCGGGGGCGCTGCTGGGCTTGATCGTCCTCTATAAGTTGGGCGATGCGTTCGCCGGCGCGCTGACGACCTCGTTTCTCCTTCGCGGGATGGAGTTTTCGTCTGAAGATATCGGCGTGGTTCGGGCATTCGGCATCGGCGCGACTATTCTCGGTGCGTTCATCGGGGGCGGCTTGATGCCGCAGTTAGGCCTCTTCCGTTCGCTCTTGGTGTTCGGGGTGTTACAGGCGCTGTCGAACCTGTCGTTCTTATGGCTGGCATGGGCGGGGAAGAGTTACGCCGTCATGGCGTTCGCGGTCGGATTCGAAAATCTCACCGGCGGCATGGGCACGGCGGCCTTCGTGGCGCTGGTCATGTCGCTCTGCAATCACCGCTATACCGCAACCCAGTTTGCCTTGCTCTCCTCCGTCGAAGCCCTCGGGCGCGTCTTTCTCGGCTGGCCTGCCGCCAAGCTTGTTGGGCTGGCAGGGTGGGGGCCCTTCTTCTTCGTGACCTTCCTCGCCGCGCTGCCGGGTTTATGGCTGCTGTGGGTGCTCCGCAAGCCGGTGACGAAACATGCGGAGATGAGTGAAGGCCGAAGCGAGGCGAGCTTGTCTTGTTGAGGGTTCCAGAGGCTGGCCGAACAGGCAATCGGTCTGACAGTTCGCTGCGCACGACGCCACCGTGAGCCGTTGAGTGAAGCACGCCGAAGTACGGGTGTGTGCTTAGAAGACCTGCTCCCAATTCTTGCCTGATGCCGCGTTGTCCCAAACATCGCCTGAGTGGCATGCTGCAGGAAAGGCCTGGCCCGCCACGAGCTGTGGGAACGATTCGCTGCTGTACTGGCTGCCTCGATCCGAGTGATGCAGCACGGTCCTGGACTTGCTTTCCCGCCAGATTGCCATCACCCTGTGGGGCGGACCACGTTAGTCGTGGGCATTGATTGGCCTGACACTTCTGCCGTGGCAGGTCGGAACACGTGGAAAGATCACCTTAGGCGGCGGCCTTCTTCACTCGGACTTCTGCGCGATGGCCTGTTGCGGCAAGGACCCTGATGAGTACATCGGTCGAGACACCGTGGGTGTTCCCATTCGCAATCGCGGTCACTCGTGTTCTCGACGTGCCGGCGCCTTTCGCGATTTCGACGTGGGTAAGCCGTCCTGCTTGAATGATTTTTGCCAATGCGACGGTGAGCTCCGAACGAAATTCCATTTCGGCAGTATCAGCCGCGGACAAACCCAATGCCCGCCCGAGGTGTTCGGCGGTTCGAACGGTCACACTCCTGTGGGTCTTAGACATGGTCATGCACCACCTCCTCTAGTCGCTGTTGGCCGACGGCGATCTCGTGTGCAGGCGTCTTCTGGGTCTTCTTCTGAAATCCGTGAAACACCACGATCGTGTCAGCTAATTTTACAAAGTAGAACACCCGTACGGCTGCCGCTGTGCCCCGCACTCTGAGTTCATGAGCGCCGGATGCCACCGCGGGCATCGGCCTACTGAGAGGCAGGCCTAGCTGGATACCTTTCTGAATGTCCCGGAGCGCTTCGCCGATCTCCCGCCTGATCGCTGGCGATTGACCGCGGATGAATGCCAGCGCCTTGGGATGAAACGTGATCGACTTCACCCGCGCAGTATGTCCTAAATATAAGACATTGGCAAGAGGCCATCAATGGTTGGAAGGAACACACAAAGAAACAGAGGGAGCAGAGGAGTCGTTTCTTGTCAGGGTGAGCGGGACTATTTGTCGGTCCTCACGGCAGAACGGGTTTGGACGCAGTTCGGAACATGGGTGGCATGCGTACAAGACCCCAAGCGGCCTTCGTGGCGCTGGTCATGTCGCTCTGCAATCATCGCTATACTGCGACTCAGTTCGCTCTGCTCTCTTCCGTCGAGGCCCTCGGACGTGTCTTCCTCGGCTGGCCTGCCGCCAAGTTGGTCGGGATCGCCGGGTGGGGCCCCTTCTTCTTCGTCACCTTTCTCGCCGCGCTGCCGGGCTTATGGCTGCTGTGGTACCTCCGGAAGCCGGTCACGCAGCATGCGGAGATGAGTGAAGGCAGGAGCGAGGCGAGTCTGTCTTGTTGAGGAGCTGCTGCGGTGAAGCAACCGTCGGGTTAGTATTCAGATTTGCACGACGCCACCGTGAGCCGTTGGGTGAAGTACCCCCGATGTGTAAAATGTGTGATTGCAGACCTGCCCCCCAACCTTAAATAGACTGCGGGTCAATAGGGAGATAGGCCGCGCCAGTGGCAGTGTTTTCTTGTGGGCGGTAATTGACACAGTTCCTCGAATTGAGGATGATCTCAACAATTTGCGGTCACCAGAGCTCTGGCGCAGTCAGGGTTAGGATGCCAGCATCCCTGTCGCTGCTCACTTTAATTGTTAGGCTGCAAGAAGGAATCAAATGGGAATTCTCTCAACCTTCGTCCGCTCATGGAATAAATCTTCCAGACTTCGAAGGCTGCAGCTCAAGATTGCTCCGCCCGACCAGATCGTTGACGATGTAGTCGCAGTATTTATGCAAAATCTGCACAGCGGAAATTCTGAACAGGAAAAAGCTCTGGAAGAGTTTCTCGATCTATGCGAGGACGACGACGGAATTCGAAAGCTGATGGAGATTGAGTCGCTGTCGAGGTCTGATCTAAAGGAGATTTACCATCGGCTATGTCGAGCGGGGCTCGGCCAATGGGTCAAAGGTCATTACGCAGCTTTATCCACGATTGCGTACCAGGAGCCTTTGCTCTTCCTCGTGCGGGCGGAAAGGGCCGGAATGAATCTCCGGGAGATAGCTTCAATTCTGTTGAGGTATTGGTCGAATGAGATTCCACAAGGAGGCCTTCTGCAGGCAGTAACGTGAAATCGCGGCCTAACAGCGCGTTCGAATGGACGAGAGTGTGGCCATCGTGCTGCGCGCACTGGCCGCTCTCCGCTTAACTCGGTCGAGTCGTCGAGATTCCGTTCTGATCGTATTGACCCCATGGATGAGATTCGCGAGGTTCTCAAGAAGTATGACGAATCGTTTGTAGGGGATAACCTTGGGTCGATGGAACGCATTAACGCGTTTGCCCTGACCTTCTACAAGGACGTTGCTGAGATTTATGACGCCATTACCAGAGTTCGGAATATTGAGCGTAACCCTACGGGCTTCTCCATCCACGATGCGCCCGTTCTTGGGCTGTAATTGCTGCGTATCTTCTGCAAAACGAGCAAAGTGTGCTCGATGACTACAGGAAGTGCTCCTACAAAGACCGTCTACGCATTCTGCGTGACCTTGAAAAAGGCTCGCGTTTCTTCGAAACAAAGGCAGGAAAGCGACTACTTAAGTCTGTGCGGGAGAAGATGGAGCTAGAGAATCTCACTGCTGCTGACTTCGAGACCCAGAAGAAGAACCGTTGGAGGATTCAGGGAAAGACGTTTTATGACATTTTTGCAGTAGTCCAGAACGAACAGTTGTATGCATGTACCTACGGGATGATGTCCGAGTCCATCCATGGGTCGTGGAATGAGTCCATGGACTTTTGTCTTCTCCGAAACGACGATGGGAGTTTCTCGCCGTTCCCCTTTTCTCATCCCGCTGATATCCGCTATGTTTCTCCAACCCTAAGGTTTACCAATGAACCCTTCCGTCTCTGGCGGAAGCGGATTGGGGCCGATGACAAGTTTCTTCTTGAGGTGTTGGATTGGGTGGACCGAGTCAACATCGCACTGTTTCGCAAGTTCGATGAAATCTATGATGGGTAGTCGACGTCTAATTTGGTCATGCATCGGACAGTCGAGAGCGGCGTGCATTTGCTTGCCCGCGCCCCCGAGCGCGAGCATTAGGGTTTGAGAGGAGAATGGAGCACACCGAGTTTGTTCAAGCTTGGAAGGGCGGGAAGCTGGAGATCGATGTTGATCGGTCGTGATCAGATGAGATCAGGTCTTGCCATCACACATTCAGGCTGCGAAAATCGCCTGACATAGTCCGTCCCTTCGCGTGGGATCTCCGGTGCGGTCTCTCATGTGAGCATCGAGAAAATGACGGGCAGGATTGTGTGGCCGATGCTGGCGACCGGACCGATAGCTGGAGGTGCTGGCTCACGGCTTGCGGCAACTCAATGGCGTCCATGTCCAGGTGTGTAACCGGTGGTATGAGCGGATGGGTCATCTCTTCCAAGCCTTGTACCAGCTGATTCAGGGTAGAAGAGACCGCCTCTCGTAAGATCGTGGAATTCTATCGGTGCGCGGTTGTGTGGTGTTGAGTCCCGTGCGTGCCACGACGGCACTTCTATGGCGGGCTACGACTTCACCTTTCGCTGTAAAGACAAGATAAACAGCATCAAGGTCGGGAGCGGAGCCAACGCAAACGGCACCAGCCAGAGCAGCACGTTCTTTCCGCACACACGGGCCTGGTCGAAGATCCAAATAAAGATCCATAGGAAGCCTGCCCGGCGTCTGTAACGAGGGCTGCTGCTCGTGCCATCCTGAGTGCCCACGCGCTGGTGCTTCTGCCTCGGCGCCTTGTGTTTTTAGGATGCTTGCTCGATGGAAATCGGGGGTGCAGATTGAAGCACGCGCTGAATATATGTACACTGTATGCATGGGTGATATTCGGTTTGAGTGGGATGAGAAGAAAAATCGACAGAATATTCGAAAGCACGGTGTCTCTTTCGAGGAGGCGCAGTCGGTATTCCTTGACGACCATGCGATGCGATTCTATGACCCGGATCACTCGGAAGATGAGGATCGCTTTCTCATGCTGGGCTTGAGTTTCACGCTGCGCAGGCTGGTTGTGTGCCACTGCTATCGGGAACGAGGCGACGTCATTC
>JACQHN010000472.1 GCA_016199015.1 Nitrospira defluvii | reverse complement strand
TCCCCATCCAGCGCTTCTTGTCGCCATCACGCAACTCGATCGCTTCTTTTTCACCGGTCGAGGCGCCGGAAGGCACCGCCGCACGCCCATGCGCGCCGCTTTCCAGGAGCACTTCGACTTCCACCGTGGGATTGCCTCGTGAATCAATAATCTGCCGGGCCTTCACGTTCCTGATTCCGCTCATTTCGGCTCTTCTCCTTCAAGATTTTCATCAAACGTAATCACTGCAAATAGATATCAAATCCGCCAAAGCCTCCACACTGCTTCGCATTTACATAAGAAAGCCAGTCCATCATGGGCCAATCACATCCATATGCGTTAAATAAAAGTCCTACTCCTCCAGCAAACGGCACTCCTGAAATGACCCAGACGGACGCCCATACACGATCTGCCTCATCACAAAGAATTCGTAAATCCCCGAGATTGGGCAATCCGCCCCACATGCATTGATAAACGACTAAATGTCTTTTTGTCTTCCAGTGTGCCTTACAAGCCTTTTGAGTTTTCTTCTGAACCGCACCAGACAACCATTTGGGATCATTGGGATCGCCGCTAGATGCATACCCGGGGATCTCGGGAGACTGACCATCGCGGTATTCTTGCCTGATCTTATAATCTGGTTCAAAAGCGACCGTTACTTCAAATTCATGGATTGAACGGTTACGCTCTATTTCGAAATCTTTAAGAACAGTGCCTTGTTCAACCATTCATATTTTGTCGATGCCTATCTTGCGAGAGAGGCAGCACGAAAAAGTGGAAGCTACGAGTGCTTCCCGTACTGTTTTCTCATGCTCTCCTCCCCTTGAAAGGAACCTTTCGTTTCCAACTCTCTTAATATACTTTCTAGAGTGATCAAGTAATTCTTCAGGACTCTGCCAGCTAAAAAATTCGCGTTCGAAAGCTCCATTAGACCGAGTATTCTGCATCGATTGTCTCTATCCGAGAACACCACTTACCTGTGCTATTCCACGCTTCAATCAACCAACTTCTTACGCAGCAACTCATTCACCTTCCCCGGATTCGCCTTCCCGCCGGAGGCCTTCATCACCTGTCCGACCAGGAAACCGAGAACCTGCTGCTTACCTTCCTTAAATTGCGCCACTTGAGCCGGATTCTTCGTCAAGACTTCCTGAATGATTGTCACCAGAGCGCCTTCGTCCGAGACCTGAGTGAGCCCCTTTTCTTGAACAATCTGAGCCGGCGCCTTTCCCGAGGTATAGACCTCCGGGAAGATCTCCCGAGCCACCTTGAGACTGATCACGCCCTGATCCACAAGACTCAGCAACTCAACCAGCCGCTCAGGCGTCACCGGTGAGGCATCCGCCTCGGTCCCGGAGTGATTCAATTCGCGCAGCAATTCCCCCATCACCCAATTGCTCACCGTCTTGGGATGCGGATACAGTTTGACGCAGGCCTCGAAGTACAGCGACAACGCCTTGCTGGATGTGAGAATCCCCGCATCATACTCGGGCACGTCGTACTCGGTGATAAACCGCTGCTGCTTCGTCGAGGCCAGTTCGGGCAACCCCTGACGGAGCTGCTCGATCCATTCGGCCGAAATCTCCAGCGGAACCAGGTCGGGGTCAGGGAAATAGCGGTAGTCATGCGCCTCTTCTTTGCTGCGCATCACCGCGGTCTCACCGCGATCAAGGTTCCAGAGGCGCGTTTCCTGATGAATCTTCCCGCCTTCATTCAGCACTTTGGTTTGCCGTTTCATTTCATAATCAACGGCATCCTTGACGAACTTGAACGAGTTGATGTTCTTCAGCTCAACCTTCGTCCCGAAGGCCGTCTGGCCCACCGGACGCAACGAGAGATTCGGTTCACAGCGAAAACTCCCCTCTTCCATGTTGCCGTCACAGACATCGAGGTACATCAAGAGTTCGCGCAACGCCTTGAGATAGGCGACCACCTCTTCAGAGGAGCTCAGGTCCGGTTCGGTAACAATTTCAAGCAAGGGCGTCCCGGCACGGTTGAGATCGACCAGGCTCATGCCGCTGCCGGCCTCATGCAAATTTTTCCCCGCATCTTCCTCCAGATGCGCCCGCCTGACACGCACGCGCTTCCGACTTCCCGCGACGGTGATGTCAATCCAGCCGTGTTCACAAATCGGCGCTTCGTATTGCGAGATCTGATAGCCCTTCGGCAAGTCGGGGTAAAAATAATTCTTGCGGGCGAACCGATTGTGCACCCCAATCGTGCTGTTCAGCGCCAGCCCGGCACGGACCGCCATTTCCACAGCCTTTTCGTTGATGACCGGCAGCGTCCCCGGCATGCCCAGACAGACCGGACAGGTCTGCGAATTTGCCGTGAGGCCGAACGTGGTCCCACAGGCACAAAACAGCTTGGACTGCGTGCGCAGTTGTGCGTGCACCTCTACGCCGATGACGACTTCGTACGCCACGCTTATCCCTGCTCCCCCTTGGTGAACTGCTCTCGCTCTCGCTTCATCGCCTCCCGCCCTGCATCAAACGCATCCCGCAATACGGTTTTCTTGGATTCAATAAAGTCACGGCCTTCTTCGACGACACCCTCAAATTTCTCCCCGGCTTCCCCAACCAAGTCTCGCAACCCATCCTCGGCGCGCCTTGCGTAGCCGCGCAACAATTCGCGCGATTCTTGGCCAGTTCGTGGCGCCAGCAAGATGGCCATCACGGCCCCCAACGCCGCCCCACTCAAGAAGCCCAACAACACGGCTGCTGACGATGGACCTTCATAATCCGCCATTGTGATGCCCTCCCTCTTTGAACCGTTCCGTGACCACATGTTTCGCAGCTTTCAGGCCCGCAAACATACTCGCCACATTGGCCAGCAGTGAGCTTCCCGAGCCTCGCACCAGACTATGGACCTGATTCACTGATTCGCCCACCTCTCCCATGGCATGCAGTAAGACCGCGGCATGCTCGACCCCGCCGCGCGCCTGCTCAGCCACGTCGTTCAGGTTTTGACTCATGGCTCGCAACTCGGCGACCAGAGTCGGCAGCTCGCTATTCAGTTTCGTCACGAGCTGTTCCGATTCAGCCGCTGTCTTTCGAATTTGAATCAAGAGCGGGACGAGATAGCCCACCAGAACCGCAAAGGCGATCGCGACCAGAATCGCGGCCACTTCAACAACCATAGGCACCCCCTGTCAGGGGCTCACCGAATCGCCGGCTTCTTTGCACGCCATGTCGTCGCCTGCTCATAGGCATGCGCCCCTCGCAATAGAGTCTCTTCTTCGAACGGCCGGCCGATCAACTGCAGACCAATCGGCAACCCCGCCTGGCTGAATCCGCAGGGAAGCGCGATCGCCGGCAGCCCTGCCAGATTCGCCGAGATCGTGAAGATGTCGGACAAATACATCTGTAACGGATCCTGGGCCTTCTCGCCGAACTTGAACGCCGGGGTGGGTGTCACCGGAGTGACGATCAGGTCCACCGTCTGAAACGCCGCCTCAAATTCCCGGCGGATCAAGGTCCGCACGGCTTGCGCCTTCCCATAATACGCATCATAGTAACCCGCGCTGAGGACGTAGGTGCCCAGCATGATCCGACGTTTGACTTCCGACCCGAATCCTTCAGCCCGGGTCTTGAGGTACATATCGAGGAGATCTTTGCTCTCCCCCGCCCGCAAGCCGTATTTCACCCCATCGTACCGGGCCAAGTTCGAACTGGCCTCGGCGGTCGCAATCACATAATAGGTGGCCACGGCCGCATCGGTCGTCGGCAACTTAATCTCGCGAATGTCGGCGCCGAGTTCTCGAAGGGTTTCAATGGCCGTACGAACCGCCTGCTCTACTTCAGGATCAAGGCCGTCGATGAAGTACTCGGCGGGCACACCCACCTTCAGCTTTCTCAAGTCTTTTCTTTTGAGCGCCTTGAGATAATCCGGAACCGGCACATTGGCCGAGGTCGAGTCGCGCGGATCGTGACCCGCAATGACCCCCAGCAGAATGGCGGCATCGGTCACATCCTTCGTGATCGGGCCGATTTGATCCAACGATGACGCGAACGCCACCAATCCATATCGGGAGACACGGCCATAGGTCGGCTTGAGTCCCACCACTCCGCAGAATGCCGCCGGCTGGCGAATGGAACCTCCGGTATCCGACCCCAAGGCCGCGACACATTCATCGGCCGCCACCGCCGCAGCCGATCCGCCACTCGACCCTCCCGGAACGGTCTGGACGTTCCACGGATTGCGGCTGGCGCCGAAGGCCGAGTTTTCGGTGGAGGACCCCATCGCGAATTCATCCAGATTCGTCTTGCCGAGCAGCAGATAGTTTTGCGCCCGCAGTTTGGCGACGACGGTCGCGTTATAGGGCGGAACGAAGGTCTCGAGCATCCGGGAGGCGCAGGTGGTACGCACGCCTTCGGTGCAAATATTGTCCTTCACGGCCAGCGGCATGGCCATCATGGGAGTCGTCTTACGCCAGCCCTTCAAGGTTCGATCGAGACTCTCCGCCTGCGCAATGGCTGCCTCCTGACATTGCGTGAGGTAGGCCTTCACCTTCGATTCGACCTGCGTCACGCGCAAAAAGTAGGCGCGGACGATCTCCGTGGCCGTCACATCCCCGGCCGTAAATTTCCGCTGCAATTCCGACAGCGTGAGCTTATGTAACGACGTCAAGGACATCAGCGTTTCGCTACCTTGCGGGCAATCCGATTCTTCGCATCGACCAAGATGATCTTCGGCTTATGCCGTGTGATCTCCTCATCTCCATAGTACTCATAACAGAAAATAATAATCTGATCCCCCACCGCAGCCTTCCGGGCAGTCGGTCCATTCAGTACGATCTCGCCACGCCCTCGTTTTCCCTTCATGGCGTAGGTCATAAACCGCTCGCCGTTGTTGAGATTGGAACAGACGATGGCTTCATAGGGCAGAATGCCCGCCGCGTCCAAGAGGTCTTCATCCACGGTGAGACTGCCTTCATACTCCAGACAGGCCTCGGTGACCGTCGCACGATGGATTTTGGCCCGTAACATTTGTCGAAACATAGCGTGATCTTATCTCCTTACCTATTTACGATTCCTGGATGATCTTCGGCACTCGGAAGCAATGGGCCTCCGCATCGGGAGCATTCCCTAAAGCCTGGTCGTGCGAGAGGGACGTTTGCGCCTGATCCGGACGAAACACATTGGTCTGCCCCAACACGGTCGACGTCGGTTCCACGCCCTCCGTGGGAAACGTCTTGAGCTTCTGCACGTAGGCCACGATCTGGTTCAACTGTTGCGAATAGGCTGCCGTTTCCGCATCGGTCATTGCCAGCCGCGCCAACTTCGCCACTTTCTCGACTTCCTGCCTTGTTATTTCCATCACACTCTCTCGTTTCTTTGAGGATGTTCAAAATGGTCTTCCAGCAAGGCCGCAGGAAGCTCGGCGACGAGGCGTACCCTCTGGGGTACGTCGCAGGATGCTGAGCGACCGAGAACGCAGTTGGAAGCCATTTTCAACATCCGACTACTCCACCGTCACACTCTTCGCCAGGTTGCGCGGCTGATCCACATCTTCTCCGCGCAGCACCGCGATGTGATAGGCCAACAGCTGCAGGGGGATAGTGAAGAGAATGGGTGACAGCAGCGGATGCACGTCGGGAATCGTAAACACCGCATCCGCGGTCTTGCCCAGTTCACGCTCGCCTTCCGCCACGAACGCAATCACCGGGGCTCGGCGCGCCTTCACTTCCATAAGATTGCTGACCGTCTTCTCATACAACCGATCCCGAGGCGCCAATACCACCACCGGCATATCCTTGTCGATGAGCGCGATCGGCCCATGCTTCATTTCCCCAGCGGCATACCCTTCCGCATGGATGTAGGAAATCTCCTTGAGTTTGAGCGCACCCTCGAGTGCGATCGGATAGTTGATCCCGCGCGCCAGATACAAGAAATCCGGCTTCTTGTAATAACGCTTGGCGATGGCCAGAATCTCCGCCTCTCGGCCGAGCACATGTTTCACCAACGCCGGCAGCGTGACTAAACGGTCCAGCCAGGCCTTCCCGTCTGCCACACTGAGCACGCCCCGCACACGCCCCAAATGCAACGCCAGCATATACAGCGCGGCCAGCTGACTGGTGAACGCTTTGGTCGAGGCCACGCCAATCTCAGGCCCGCAGTGCGTATACAGGACCCCATCAGACTCGCGCGCCAGAGTGCTGCCCACGACATTCACGATCGACACGACGCGTGCGCCCTTTTGTTTCGCTTCACGGGCCGCAGCCAACGTGTCGGCCGTTTCGCCCGACTGCGAAATGGTGATGAACAGATCGTTTTTTTCAACCAGCGGATCGCGATAACGAAACTCGCTGCCGATATCGACTTGCACCGGTGTTCGAACCATCTCTTCGAGAAGGTACTTTCCGACCAGCCCCGCATGCCAACTCGTGCCACAGGCCACAATCCAAATTTGACCGACCTCGGCGAACTGCTTCGACGTCAGCCCAATGTCCGGCAAATCGGCCTCGCCGCTCTCATAGGAATAGCGGCCGCGAATGGTATCCAGAATCGTCTGCGGCTGTTCATGAATTTCTTTCAGCATGAAGTGCGGATAGCCGCTTTTCTCAGCGGCCGACGCGTCCCACGTCACGGTCGTCTTTTTGCGCTTCACCGCCCGCCCGTCGAGATCGGTAAACGTGCTCTCTCCCGCCGTCACCTCGACGACGTCTCCCTCTTCAAGAAACGTCACGTCCCGCGTGTGGGAGAGCATGGCCATCACATCCGAACCCACAAAGGCCGCGTCCGCCGTCCGGCCGACCACCAGCGGACAACCGGATCGGGCAGCCACCAGCAGACCTGGCTCACGATCAGAAATCACCGCGAGGGCATAACTTCCGCGAATCTCCTTGGCCGTCGCGCGCACCGCGTCCG
>JACQHN010000476.1 GCA_016199015.1 Nitrospira defluvii | reverse complement strand
GCTATAATCAGGCCATTCCTACACTCGATTCGCGTGGGCTGAGGAGATGGCCAATGTTCCCGGGCCTTCACACCACCCAACGACACGATGAACCGAGCGGGAAGACCGCCGGATTAGCGAGTCGCAACCGGTTGAGCTTCACGAGCGGCGAGGCTCTTTCTCCGATTGGCCGAAATCGTTCGGTCAATGATGGCGCCACAGTTAATGCACTTCCAAGCGTAGAAAATGAGAAAGAAATCTGAGAACCGTTCCAACATCATCATGCCTTTGCATTTCGGACATTCCATGTGCTCCTCCTGGGTGGCGACGTTTACAGCTGTGCCTGCTCTGAAGCAAGAGCTGAACCAAAATGTCAATTGTAAATTTTTCAATGGCTTATGTAGTTCAACCGCCTAGCAGGAGATTGGTTAGGCGTCAAGTGACCGGCACAAAAAGGTGCGGGCCGACATTTTTTTGTCGTAGAAAATACAAATGACACTGAAGAAACCAGGGCGTGGGATCGGAGAGTGGCCCGAGACTGAGCGTCCACGTGAGCGGTTGCTCTGCGAAGGGGCCGAAAGCCTATCGGATTCTCAACTGCTTGCGATCTTGTTGCGAGTAGGAAGGCAGGAAGCCTCTGCGGTGACAGTTGGGATGGAAGTGCTTGAGCGCGTGGGGGGAATCTTCGGCCTTCTGCACTGCAGCGTCGAAGAACTTTGCGCGGTCCCAGGGGTGGGGCCTGCCAAGGCCGCTCAATTGAAGGCCGCTGTGGAAGTGGGCAAGCGCGCGGTCTCTGCGCCGTTGACCACCGGAATGCGCATCAGCTCCAGTGCCGACCTCTTTAAGCATTACCACGCGCGTCTGCGTGACCTACGGCACGAGATCTTTGCGGTGGTCTTGCTGGATGCCAAGAACCAGGTCATTCGTGACGTGACGGTCTCTGAAGGCAGCCTGACTCTGAGCATCGTCCATCCGCGAGAAGTGTTTATCCCCGCTATGCGGGCGTCGGCCGCTGCGGTCATTTTTCTCCACAACCATCCCAGCGGAGACCCGACACCGAGCCAGGAAGACCGCGTGCTCACGGCTCGGCTGGTGTCTGCCGGGTCTCTCTTGGGCATTCAAGTCCTCGATCACCTCATTGTGGGAGACGGGCGATATGTCAGCTTTGCGGATCAGGGTTGGCTGAGCGGAGAGGCTTCACCGGCATGAGTCGTCGAAACAGAAATCGCCGACCGCCGTCACGGCCGCATCCGATTGAACAGGCTGAGAAAGGAAGGCACCGCAAACTATCGTACTTCTAACCAGGCCCACGGAGGCCGCCGACTCACTGGAGGAGGTCATGATGAACGTTCCCCCCACCGAATCCATCAGGAATGTGGCTGTGGTGTCGAATGCGGGATCGGGAAAAACCTCGTTAGTCGAAGCGTTGGCTTACGGTGCAGGCAGTCTCTCCACTCTTGGCTCCGTCCTCGCCGGAACCACGGCATCTGATTTCGAACCGGAAGAAATTCATCGCCGGACCTCACTCCACACCAGCGTTCTTCGCTGTTCCTACAAAGACACGTCGCTGAATCTCCTCGATACCCCAGGCTCGCCCAGCTTCGTTGGGGAGACGCGATCGGCGCTGCGTGTGGCGGACGGCGTCATTCTGGTCGTGAGTGCCGCGATGAGGGTGCGCAGCGACATCCAACGGCTGTGGACCGCCATCCATGACGCGGGGCTTCCCTGTGTCGTGTTTGTGAACGACCTCGACAAGGAGGGCACGGACTTCGCTCAGACGGTGGATGACTTGAGCAAGGATCTGGAGATGGCCGCCATATCTCTGACCCTGCCGACCGGCACTGGTGCGCAGCTGACCGACGTCGTGGACCTGCTCCAGAATCTTGTCATGACCCCGCGCGCTGATCGTCCGCAACCGCAGGAGGCGCCAGTGCCATCCCAATGGCGTGATCAGGTTGATCACGCCAGGCGCCGGTTGACCGAGCTGGTCGCAGAGGGAGACGAACAACTCCTCGATCGCTACCTGACGGACGGTGAATTGGCGGATGCGGCCTTGCTGGCGGGGTTACGGATCGGCGTACAACGTGGCTCCCTGGTTCCCATTGTCGGTGGATCGGCCCTACGCCGCATCGGCGTGTCAACACTCTTGAACTGTCTCGTGGATCTCATGCCGTCGCCGGTCAGCCGAGCCCAGTCCGTGCCGTTGCACGGTTCGGGACTGGTAGAAGGATCGGCTCAGATCACTCGAGAGCCGCTGGCGACTGATCCATTCTCGGCGGTGGTGTTTAAGACGCTCATCGATCCATTTGTGGGTCGTCTGTCCTATGTGCGGCTCTATTCAGGTACTCTGGAGGCGGATACCGCCTTGTACAATGCGACCAGGCAGGTGAAAGAACGCGGCGGGCATCTGTTCTCGATTCTTGGGAAAAAGTACACGCCGATCCCGCGGGCCATGGCGGGTGACATTGTGGCGATCGGCAAGCTGAAGGACAGTCTGACGGGTGATACCCTCTGCGACGAACGGGCGCCGATTCGCTACCCCGGTATCCAGTTCGCCCGGTCCGTCGTGTCCTTTGCCATTGAACCGAAATCCAATGCGGACATCGAGAAGGTGAGTCTGGGTCTTCACAAACTGATCGAGGAAGATCCGAGTTTGGAGTTCGTTCGCCACATGGAGACGAAAGAGATGGTGCTGAGCGGATTGGGCCAACTGCACATCGATGTCGCTTTGGAAAAGCTCCATCGCAAGTACGGCGCTGACGTGACGTTGCATGCGCCGAAAATACCCTATCGCGAGTCGATTCGCAGTGTCGCGCAGGCGCAAGGTAAATATAAGAAACAGACCGGTGGGCATGGCCAATATGGCGATTGCTGGCTGGAAGTCGGTCCCTTACCACGTGGCAAGGGATTTGAGTTCGAGAACAAGATTGTCGGCGGCGCCATTCCACGCAACTTCGTGCCGGCTGTTGAAAAGGGCGTCGTTGAAGCGTTGCATGAAGGCCCGCTGGCGGGTTATCCCGTCGTGGACCTCCGGGTCACTGTCTACGACGGGTCCTACCATGTCGTCGATTCGTCAGAAATGGCATTCAAAATCGCCGGGTCCATGGGAGTGAAGAAGGCGCTGGAGGCCGCTCATCCGATTCTGCTCGAACCGCTCATGAGCGTGGAGGTAGATGTTCCGGCGGACTGCATCGGTGCGGTCCTCGGCGATCTGAATGCTCGCCGCGGACGGATCGTCATGGTCGTAGCCAACGGTCATATGGAAACCGTCAAGGCCCTGGCGCCTCAAGCTGAGATGCTCACGTATGCGCCGTCACTGAATTCCATGACAGGCGGGCGGGGGAGCTACCTGATGGAGTATGCGCAGTATGAAGAGGTGCCGCGAGAGCTGGCTGGCCGCATCATTGAAGAGCACAAGGCGGGGAGACATGCCGCCAGCGTGCATTGACGTGGGACGTGAACGATGCGGAGGCCACGTCGTGGATTCCCGCTAGGGATCGGCGGGCTTGAGCACGACATAGAATGCCCGACCTTCACGCAACACACGCAGGAGAATCGTGTCGCCGCGTTTGACTTTAGACACGGCGACGGTGAATTCTCCGACCGTGCCGGTATCGACACGGTTCACTTCCTTGACCAGATCCCCTTCACGCAAACCTTCGGCCTGCGCCAAGCTGCCCGTTTCCACCTTGGAGATCAACACGCCCCTGCTCTCCTTGAGGTGAAATTTTTCGGCCAATCCCGCGGTCAGATCTTGTACATCAATGCCCAGCTTCAAGTCTGATCTGGTCTGAGGTAGCGAGGCCGTCACGACCGTATCCCGGCGCTCGCTTAATGCCACCTTGAGTATTATCCGCTTGCCGTCCCGCACAACTTCCACATTGGTCGTGGCTCCCGGCTCGAGCCCAGCGACAAGTCGTGACAGCTTGTTGGGCGTGTCCACCAACGCGCCGTCGACCTTGGTAATCACGTCGCCGGGCTTGATTCCGGCCAGCGCTGCCGGGTCCCGTTCAAATACTTCGTTGACCAGAACACCTTCGTTTTCATCCACTCCGAACTTTTTCGCCAGGTCTTGAGTCATGGGCTGAAGGCCCACGCCCAACCAGGCTCGCACGACCTTGCCCTTCGCGATCAGCTGGTGCATGACCTGCTTGGCCATGTTGGAAGGAATCGCAAAGCCAATGCCTTGCGCGAAGTTGATGATCGCCGTGTTGATGCCGATGATGTCCCCGCGCAAATTGAAGAGCGGCCCGCCGGAGTTGCCGGGATTGATCGATGCATCGGTCTGAATAAAGTTTTCGTAGCGGGACAGATTGATGTTTTCCCGTCCGATCCCACTCACGACCCCCAGTGTTACGGTCTGATCCAGCCCAAAGGGATTTCCGACCGCAAGCACCCACTGTCCCACCTTCACCCCGGCGGAGTCGCCGAAGCGGGCGGCGGGGAGGGGGTGGTCGGTCGTGACTTTCAACACCGCCAGATCCGTGTCCGGATCCTTGCCGATCACCTGCGCAAACAATTTGGATTTATCGGAGAAGCGAACTTCGACTTCCGCGGCATCGCCGACGACATGGTTGTTCGTAATGATGTGACCCTCGGGATCCACGATGACCCCGGATCCCGACCCCGTTGAGTTTGGCATCCGTTCGCCGGACCCGTCACGCGTTCGCCCAAGCGATTGTACGGGAAAGATGCTCACGACGGACGGCTTCGCTTCCTCAGCTAAGTCCGTAATGACCGTTTGGAGCTCTTCCAGCAGCCGCAGACCAGGGGATTCTTTGCGCGCACTCGCGCCGGGGTCGGCAAAGCCTGGCACGGCGCTTCCCAAGAGCCATCCGGAAAAGCCGAGTCCCAGAACGATCACTGTTGAGAAAGAGAGGTGTGTCTTCATGATGGGCACGCT
>JACQHN010000036.1 GCA_016199015.1 Nitrospira defluvii | reverse complement strand
TGACCTTTTCGATCTCGGCGTGTCGGTGATCACCACGGGGAATCACGCGTGGGATAAGAAGGAAATTCTCGATGTGTTTCCGCGTGAACCGCGGCTCCTGCGTCCGGCCAATTATCCCTCTGGCGTGCCTGGACGCGGTAGTTATGTCTTTACGACGCCGGGTGGCGAGTCTCTAGGGATCCTTCATCTGATGGGACGGGCCTTCATGCCGACGATTGATTGTCCCTTTCAAGTCGGCAAGCGAGAGGTCGAGCGTCTCAAGACACAGGTTGCGGCTATCGTGGTCGATATGCATGCTGAGGCGACGTCTGAAAAGATGGCGATGGCGCATTACCTGGATGGCTTGGTGACGGCCGTGGCAGGGACGCATACCCACGTGCAGACGGCCGATGAGCAGATCCTTCCAAAAGGGACGGCGTATATCACTGATATTGGAATGACCGGTCCCCTTCATTCGGTCATCGGAATCAAAAAAGAGTTGGCGATCGAAAAGTTTCTCACAGGGATGCCACGCCGTTTCGAGGTGGCATCGGGACCGACCGTCTTCTGCGCGGTGTTGCTCAACTTGGATGGCACGCTCGGCAAAGCTCTGTCTATCGAGCGAATCCGAGTAGTGGATTGATCGTTGGCGCGTGTGGGCCCTTCTGTACGGCTCGGTGAGACATGACCGGGCGTAACCCTTCTCTCCCACTTCTCCTCTCCGTGTCCGACGTGACGCGGCTCATCCGCGATTCCCTTGAAGATCAATTTCGGGATATCTGGATTGAAGGCGAAGTCTCCAATCTTCGTGCGCCGACCTCCGGACACCTGTATTTCACGATCAAAGACGAGCAGAGCCAGCTACGTGCCGTATTCTTTCGGTCCGGGGTGTCGCGGCTCCGGTTCGCGCTTCAGGAAGGCATGGCGATCATTGCGCGTGGGCGCATCTCGGTGTATGAGTCTCGCGGCGAGTATCAACTCGTGATCGATTCGGTCGAACCCCAGGGAATCGGGGCCTTTCAGTTGGCGTTCGAACAACTCAAGGAACGGTTGGCCCGCGAGGGGCTGTTCGATGACGCGCGCAAGCGTCCCTTGCCCACCTTTCCCAGAACGGTCGGCATTGTGACATCCATTACGGGTGCCGCCATTCGCGATATCCTGGCTGTGCTTCGTCGTCGCTGTCCGCTCGTCCATGTTCTGATTGCGCCTGTTCCGGTTCAGGGGGAGGGGGCCGCCGAGCGCATTGCAGCCGCGATAATGGCGCTAAGTACGATGCCAGAGGTGGAAGTGCTTATTGTCGGTCGGGGTGGGGGCGCCTCGGAAGATCTCTGGGCCTTTAACGAAGAAGTCGTGGTTCGTGCAATCACCCAATCCAGGGTGCCGGTCGTCTCCGCGGTGGGGCATGAAATTGATGTCACCCTCTCGGACTTTGCCGCCGATTGCCGCGCTCCGACTCCCTCTGCGGCGGCGGCGGCGGTGGTGCCGGTGTTGGACGAGCTCGCCGAACGGTTGGACGAAGTGAACATTCGCCTGCGGCGCACGATGCAGACGTTGGTCGTCATGCAACGCCATCGTCTGGACACGTCTCTTCGAATCCTGCGGGAAACGCGGTTTCGGATGCAAGCACAAGCCCAACGGCTGGATGAATTGAGTGATGGCTTACTGCGTTCGTTTACAGAGCGGTTGACTCTGCTACGTCGTGGCATGGCGGAACGTCATCATGCTTTGCTGACTGAAAGTCCACAAAGCAAGATTCGGACATCGTTCGTGTTGCTCCCCCAGCTGTGTAAGCGGCTGGAACAGGAGGCTCGTCGAGGGCTCTTCTACCGGAGGCAATCAGTGGAGGCGCACATGACGGCGCTGGATGCCCTCAGTCCCTTAGCGATCTTGAAGCGAGGGTATAGTGTCATTCAAACCGTTCCGTCGGGGCAGGTCGTGCGGCGTGCCTCTGAGGTGGCGGTTGGAGAGGTGCTTCACGCTCGACTCTCCGAAGGGCGGCTGTTGTGTCTGGTCAAAGAGGTATGGCCTCACCCGGTATCTTGACCTCACCGAGGGGGCGGGCAATAATACGTTGGCTCATGAACCTGCAAGGGAGATGCGGTGGCCGCGATTAAGTTTGAATACGCCATGGCGAGATTGGAAACAATCGTCGCTGAACTGGAGAAGGGCGATCTGCCCCTCGATGACTCGCTGAAGATTTTCGAGGAAGGAATCAGGCTGTCGAAGACCTGTCTCAAGATGCTGGAGGACGCTGAACGGAAGGTTGAGATCCTGGTGCAGGAAAAGGATGGTAAGAGGCGAATTCAAGCGTTTACTCTCGGTGACGATGAGCCTGAGCGTCCTCAGTGACAGTGTGGTCGGTGGGTAAGTCTGTGCGCCGCCACTTCCCTCAGCGTTTCAACCTCCAGCGTTGATATGATCCAAAAATTACGTCCAGAGCGGGAACGGCTCGACCGTGCGCTTGTCAGCCGCGGGTTGGTGGCGAGTCGCGAAGACGCGGCCAGGCTGATCCTTGCCGGCCTCGTTCGCGTGGATGGAACGGTAGTTGATAAGGCGGCAAAACCAATTCTGCCGGATGCGGAAGTGGTGGTAGCCGGGCGCGGATCGCCCTATGTCGGTCGCGGCGGTGAGAAGTTGGCTGCCGCGCTGGATCATTTTCAGGTCGATCCGAAGGGGATGGTCTGTTTCGATGTCGGCTGTTCCACCGGAGGATTCACCGATTGCCTCCTGCAGCGCGGTGCGGCTCGAGTGTATGCCGTCGATGTTGGGTATGGACAGTTCGACTGGCGTCTTCGGCAAGATCCGCATGTCCTGCTTAAGGAGCGGACCAACATTCGGTATCTTGAGCCAGGTTTTATCCAAGATCCGATCAACCTGGTCGTCATCGACGTCTCGTTCATCTCACTCACTCTCGTGCTGCCTTGCGTGGTGCCGTACCTGGAGAATTCAGGCTTCGTCATCACGTTGATCAAGCCGCAGTTCGAGGTGGGAAAAGGTCTTGTCGGACGAGGGGGGATCGTTCGAGATGAGGGGTTGCGGCAGGCGTCGGCTGAGAAGGTGGTGGCCTGTGCCGATCAACTGGGGCTGGAGTTGGCAGGCCGCATGGAGTCGCCCATCGAGGGACGCAAAGGGAATCGGGAAATTTTGGCGTGGTTTCGGCGGCGTAGGTGAGGGGTTTACGGCGAGGCACAGGTGGATGGTCCGGTTTGGAAGGCGCACCAAACTTCCACTGCAAGGTCAAAACGAAAACGCTTTGCCGAAGCGTGCAGAAGGTGTACGCTAACCCTCGATTATTCGTTCGGGGTCCTATCAGGTCTGTCATGAAGGAGAGGCGAGGGCACGTATGAAAGTTCTGGTTACCGGAGGGGCTGGGTTTATCGGGTCACACGTGGTGGATCGCCTGCTCCAAGAGGGGCACGATGTAGTGGTAGTTGATAACCTTGTCACGGGGAAGCGAAGAAACGTCCCCAAGGTGGCACAATTCTATAAGCTTGATATCGAAAATCCAAAGTTGGAGCGGATCTTTCGTAATGAACGACCATCGGTCGTCTTTCACTTGGCGGCACAGATGAACGTGCGGCGCTCGGTAGAAGATCCGATGTTCGATGCACAGGTCAATGTTCTCGGGACCCTGAATGTTCTTGAGCAGGCTTCCAAGCATGGCGCGAGGAAGGTCATCTTTTCTTCGTCTGGGGGAGCCATCTACGGAGAACAGTTAGCCTTTCCTGCGCCTGAAAGCCACATCACCCAGCCACTCTCCCCTTACGGCATCAGCAAGTTGTGCGGTGAACATTACTTGTCGTACTACCATCGGTTGAGCGGTATTCAGGTCGTGAGTCTTCGATACGCCAATGTCTATGGGCCGCGGCAGGATCCCGAAGGAGAAGCCGGTGTCGTCGCAATTTTTATTCAAAAGATGCTGCACGGCGAACAGGCGGTGGTCAACGGAAATGGACGCCAGACTCGCGACTTCGTGTTTGTCGAAGACGTGGTTGAGGCGAATTTGATGGCGATGGGTCCTGACGTTGAGGGGGTGTACAACGTCGGTACGGGCATCGAGACCTCCGTCAACGACCTATTCCGAATTGTCGTCGATCTTACCAAGGTCGAATTTAAGGAACTACACGGGCCAGCGAAGAGAGGTGAGCAAGCGAGAAGTGTCATCGATTCCACGAAGCTTCACCATGACCTGGGGTGGGAATCCAGGGTGGATTTGCGTGAGGGGCTACGGCGGACGGTCGAGTATTTCCGCGAACAGCTCGGGTAGAAACTTGAATTAGGGCCTGTTAACACTAATGGCCATTTTCATGAGATACTGCGCATATGGAAATCACCGACGCACAGTATCGCCAAATCGAGCCGTGGTTGCCGACGCCACGCGGCCACGTGACGCTCGACAATCTGCAGGTGCTGAACGCCATCCTGTACGTCGCCGAGCAGGGTTGCAAATGGCGCGGTCTGCCCAAGCGGTTCGGCAACTGGCACAC
>JACQHN010000467.1 GCA_016199015.1 Nitrospira defluvii | reverse complement strand
GCAGCACCGGCTTCCCGTCGAGCATCGTGGCTTTGCTATAGGGCTGTCCCTTGGGATGGCGCGTGTCGGCAAAAATCCGGAGCACTTCCGACTCGAAATCGTCCGGCCGGTTGCCAGGGAACCGATAATCTACGCTCGTTAACTTTACGCGAATCCCAGTTTTGCGATAGAAGCGATCTCCTGCCTTGCGGGCAAAGACGGCGGGAATCACGCCTTTGAATCCGACTCCCTGCTTATTGATGACCGGCTGGGCCTCGTCGATCACTTCCTTCTCCGATTCGACCATGGCGAGAAAGAGCGGAGCTTGTGGAGTGCTATTAGGACGATTCAGATCGATTTTCGTCGCCTTGCGAAACCGTTCGATCACTTGATTGGCGACATAGTCGCCCGTAAAACCTTTATCGCCTTTGCCGGCGTCATTGATCGTTGCTTGGTGTTCAGAGATGAGACCACGCCCCACCTGCACGAGCTTGATGAGCAGCTCTGCCGTTTCCACCTCGGTATTGGCGAGTGCGGGACCGGCCGCACCCACACAGGTCAACATCAGTGCAACCACTACGGATTTCTTGATGAAATTGTTCGCCATGCCTCCTCCTCCTGCCTGTTTCTGGTCGCCCTGACGGGGATGTATGCCCCTGACACTCAGATGACTCTCTGACAAAGATAGCGCAAAATTTGTCGTTGACAATTTCAATGACACAGCGCGTCTGCTCAATGACGATTTAGCCTCGGCCTGCTTGTGCACGATCGGTGCCAAACAAAATCAATTACTTAGGATCGATATGAGGAACGAGGGCAGAATGAATGAAGTCTGCGATTTCGTGGATGATTAGGTGTGGACGATCAACTATACCCACTATGCTCGAATAGGGTGAGAGGGCCGCGCGATTGTTCAAGATTTCGGCAGACGCGCCAAAGTTTAGTCGTTTTTGAGGCCAACTGTCAGAGCGGCATCAGGGGATCTCGTCGAAAAACTCAATGATTGCCTATGCCCTCCCCTTCTTTCCCACCAGCTCCCAGATCAGGCCCAGGTCAAGATGCTGTTCGACATGGTCAGCCCATCGATCCAGCGCGTCCCGCCGCTTGTCGTTCACCAGCTGTGAGAGCGTAGGATCGAGAGCGGGAAGTCCTTTGCGGGCCCGTAGCCTGTTCAGCCAGGCGCGACGAAACGAGGGCTGATCGAACAGACCATGAATGTAGGTGCCCCACACTAAGCCGTCATCACGTACCGCACCATCCAAGCACCGGTCGTCTTGTCCCATCGCTCCGCTGCGACGTTCGGAATGTTCAGCCTGCGCATGAAGCTCAAAACAAGGCCGATGCTCGTGACGGTTCGTCCTCCCCATGTGGATCAGATAGCCACGAACCAGCAACGCAGCGGTCCCACTGAGGTGTAAGGCCTGCGCCTCGATTTGTTCGGTAATCTTATCCCGCTCTAAAACAGTCGTGATGTGCAGCAGGCCAAACCCCTCTCCCGCTCCGCCACCTTCCACGCCGTCGGGGTCGGCGATCTGTCGCCCCAACATTTGGTATCCTCCGCAAATGCCGATCAATTCTCTGCCGCGTTCAACGTGAAGGTGTAACAGCGGCTCAAACCCCTTGTCGCGCAAATAGCCCAGGTCCGCCAGCGTCGCCTTCGTACCGGGAATCAGGATGACATCGGCGTCGGCTGCCTCCTCGGGGACAGCCACATAATGCAACACCACATCCGACTCTTCGGCCAGCGCGTTGAAATCGGTAAAGTTGCTCATGTGCGGCACGAGGAGCACGGCAATATTGATGCCGTCTGCCGAAAAAGGGACCTGCCGCCCCCGCTCCACGTCGAGGCTGTCCTCCTGATCGAGCGCGAGGTCTCGCAGAAACGGCAGCACCCCCAGAACAGGAATCCCCGTCCGCTCCGTGAGAAAACGAATACCATCGGCGAAGAGCGTGACGTCACCTCGAAACTTGTTGATCACAATGCCACACACGCGCGCGCGTTCCTGTGGTGCGATGAGGTCGAGTGTCCCGATGATTTGAGCAAAGACGCCCCCGCGATCGATGTCTCCTACCAGCACCACCTGGGCATCGGCCATTTCGACGACCGGCCAGTTTACCAGGTCACGATCGCGAAGGTTGACCTCCGCTGCGCTCCCGGCGCCTTCGATGACCACGACCTCATACTGGGATGCCAGCCGCTCGTAGCTCTCTCGTACCGCGCGAAACAAATCGGAATCTTGGGTACGGGCGAAATAGGCTCGGGCATCGAGCGTGGCAAACACTTTCCCCTGCACGATGACCTGCGACCGGGAATTGGATTCCGGTTTGAGCAAAATGGGATTCATATCCACATGGGGTGGAATCCCGCAGGCTTCGGCTTGCAGGGCTTGAGCGCGCCCGATCTCACCGCCCTCCGGCGTGACAAAGGAGTTCAAGGACATATTCTGGGCTTTGAAGGGGGCGACTCGAAAGCCGGCCCGATGCAAGAGCCGGCATAATCCTGACGTAATCATGCTCTTCCCGACGTCGGAGCCGGTTCCTAAAACCGCGATCGCATTGGCACGAGCAGGAGGTGGCATGGGCTGTCGTCAGACAGTGAGAATGGTTTTACGGTCGGCGTTGCGCGGCCCACTGCGTCGCGCGCGCCAGGCCTTGCGTGAGGCAATCGGCGGTGATCCGCCCAATCATGGATCCGATATCGGTGTGGGTGCCGGCGTAGGATTGCCATGGTCCTGTACCCCGCAGAGCGCAAGCAATGACCACGGCATCCGTTCCCGTTCCCGTCGCGCCAGGACGACCAGTCCAGCTGGGAACGGCATGGTCACGTAGTACCCCGGTCTTGCTCTCCGTTGCCACCTGGACGGCACAGACCAGGGCAGGAGCAGTCAGACAGGCATTCGTAATCAGAATGAGATTGATCGTACCAGCCGAACGGTCAGCTCTCTGCCCTGTCTCGCGCGGAGGCGGCTCGCCGGCTCGCACGGCGTTGGTCACACCGACCGTGGCAAAACACTCGACCCAGATGTCGTTCTGTACCTCACGGCTGATCATGACCTGTTTCATCGGAACGGCCGTCATAAGACCGACACAGTCTCGGTCCACACCATGTGCCTCCGCAACTCCTCGAAGATAGCGGGCGGGGTCGCCCCAGTTCCGTTCCTTGAAGTTCCGCCCCGAGACCTGAGTCCGAATAGGATCGGCCGGAACTTGATGATTCAAAATATAGCGGGTCGTTCGAAGCCCTCCTCCTCTTGGGGCGGAAGATAAGACGCGCATGCGAGTCCCAAGATCAACGATGAGCGTGCCTTCGGCAATGCGATAACGAGTCGAGAGGTGATCGGAAAGAGGCGCCTTCATGAGCCACCCTGACGAATGACGGCGGTCAAGGCATGCAGGAGACGATCATTGTCGGCCCTCGTTCGAACAGCCACCCGCACCGAGCGAGCATTCAATCCAGGCACCTGCGAGCAATCCCGAATCAAGATGCCATGCCGACGAAGGACGGCCACCGTCTCCGCCACCTTCTGCCGGACCGGTAATTCCATCAGGATGAAATTCGCAGCAGAGGGAAAGACTGTACAACCCGGCAGCTGTTCAAGCTTCTTCAGTAGCCGCAGCCGCTCTCGGTCCATGAATCGGAGGCTCCGCCGGGCATGCCGCACATCGTGCAAACCGGCCTCAGCCGCTCGCTGGGCCAACATGTTCACGGACCAAGGTGGCTGATGCGCCGCGATTCGTTCGATGATGGGCTTCTTCGCCACCGCATAACCCACCCGCAGTCCGGGCAGCCCATAAAATTTCGTAAAGCTGCGCAGCACGATCGTGCGCGCCGAAAGGGCTTGTGACACAATCGACGCGTCGGCACAATACTCGGCAAACGTTTCATCAACGAGAAACCAGAGCCCGCGACGAGCCACCAGACGCGCCAGCTTTCTCACCGCGGCAGCACTGCAAGCGTAACCAGTCGGACTATTGGGATTACACAGGAGCACTGCATCGATGGGAGGATGATCGGTCTCTGTCTTCCCGAGACCCTGCGCGGGAGCAAAGACCTGCTCAAGCGGCGGACGATAGCTTTCGGCGCGAACCGCCATCACCATGCTGACATGTCCCCCGCATTGCTTCATCGCCGCGGCATATTCTGAAAACGTCGGACCGACTACCAGGAGGTGCCGAATCTGCAAGGCCCTGGGCAACAGATGAATCAACTCGGTAGAGCCGTTTCCGATGAGAAACTCTTCGGCTGAGCGCTGCCAATGTATGGCCAGCGCCTGACGCAGATCCCAGCAGGTCGGATCTGGATAGTGCTGGAGTAGGTCTCCTGCGTCAGCGATCGTCCGCAACGCGGCAGGCGAAGGTCCCAAGGGATTGATGCTGGCGCTGAAATCCACGAGGCGATGGAGTCCTCGCCTCAGCTTGCGAGCCGCAGCATACACATCCCCCCCGTGACCAATGCCCGTCATGCGACCCACAGCGAGAACAATGCGAACAACAGACCCAGGACGCAGGTCGCCACCATGATACGCGTCGCTTGCGCCACATGATCGGGAGCCAGTGTGATGGTGCCATCACCCATCGGCAAACGGTCCTGAGGTATGCCGTCATAATAATTCCGTCCGCCGAGTTGAATCCCCAACGCGCCGGCCATGGCGGCTTCCGGTCTCCCGCTGTTCGGACTGGGATGCTTGTCCCCGTCTCGATGCAGGATGTACCAGCTCTCTCGAACGTGATACCACTGGCCGGTTGCCAAGCCCGCCGCCAGCGCGATGAAGGTCCCCGTCAGCCGAGCGGGAAGCCAATTCATCACATCGTCCAGCCGTGCGGAAGCCCAGCCCAAATGTTCATACCGGGCATCGCGGTGGCCGACCATCGAGTCGAGCGTATTGATCGCCTTGTAGGCCAATGCCAGCGGTGCGCCGCCCAGGGTCAGATACACGAGCGGCGCGATAATGCCGTCCGACGAGCTTTCGGCAATCGTCTCCACCGTCGCACGCACGATTTCAGGCTCCGCCAGGGTGGCACTGTCGCGGCCTACGATCATGGCAACTGCCTCACGAGCTCCGGCGAGGTTTCCACGCTCCAATTCGCGGCTGACCGCCTGGACATGGTCGAAGAGATCACGCCCCGCGAGTGTCGTGTAGGCCAATCCGATTCCGACTGCCTGTCCCAGCACAGGCGAGAACGAGGCCGCCTGTGCGATGACGAAGGTCGCCGCAGCATAGACCCCTGCCGGTAACCCTATCGCGAGGCACAGGCCGGCAGCTCGAAGGGCCTGATCGGTCCGGCACAGGCTTCTGATTCGATCGTCGAACCAAGCAATGAATACACCCATCCCCCTGACCGGGTGAGGAAACCAGCGGGGATCTCCCAGTGCTGCATCAAGTGCCGCCGCAATCAACAGATCGCTGCCGGTCATTGTCCGATCACCAATGCCGGAACCAGCAGCAAGAAGAGGATCTCGATCAACTCATTCGTAGCGCCGAGCAGGTCTCCGGTC